>JAOUGG010000002.1 GCA_029857855.1 Acidimicrobiia bacterium
GCCCGATGACACGGTACGAAACCCATTGCGCCTGCTGGTGGTGATGGCCCAACTCCTGCAGTCGGCGCTCGTCGCCATCCTGGCCGTCGGCCTGCTGTCGCCGCCGTGGTCGGCACTGGTGATCGCCGCCAACCTCGTCGTGGTCTTCGTTCTGGGGGAGGCCGTGCCCCGCACGTTGGCCATCCTGAACGTCGACGGGGCGGCACTCCTCCTGGCCCGACCGATCGGGTTGCTCCTCCGCATCGCCCCGATCCGGCTGCTGGCCAGAACGCTGATCGGGCTCACCAACATCATCGTGCCCGGTCGAGGCCTGCGCCAGGGCCCCTTCGCTCTCCCCGAGGAGTTGATCGCCCTGGCCGACGCCGCCGTCGAGGACGAGGTCATCGAACCGGCCGAGCGCGACCTGATCGAATCGGTGATCGAGTTCGGCGGCACCGTCGTACGGGAGGTCATGGTGCCCCGAACCGACATGATCACCGTCGAACGGGAGGTGACCGTCGAGGAGGCGCTCGAGGTCTCGTCGGTGGTCGGCTTCTCCCGGGTTCCGGTCGTCGGGGAGAACATCGACGACGTCGTCGGTCTGGCGTATGTCAAGGATCTGATTCGAGCCGAGCTCGATGACAACGCCGGTCAGACCGTCGAGCGGCTGATGCGCCGTGCCCACTTCGTGCCGGAGACGAAGAAGGTGGCCGAACTGCTCAGGGAGATGCAGCAGGACAAGTTCCACATGGCCATCGTGGTCGACGAGTACGGCGGGGTCGCCGGCCTCGTGACCCTGGAGGACCTGATCGAGGAGCTGGTGGGCGAGATCGTCGACGAATACGACGTCGACGAGGCACAGGTCGAGCGCCTGGTCGACGGATCGCTGCGTGTCGACGCCCGGATCCTCATCGACGAACTGAACGACCTCGGCACTCTTGCGCTTCCTGAGGGCGACTGGGACACCGTCGGGGGGCTGGTGTTCGATGTGTTCGGCCGGGTGCCGGGGGCGGGGGAGGTGTGCGAGGTCGACGGCTATCGTTTGAAGGTCGAGCGGCTTCAGGGCCGCCGTATCACCCGGGTTCTGGTGACCAGACTGCACACCGACGACGAGGCGGAGGCCGAGTAATGACCAACAGCGACACAGGGGAAGACCGGGAAGCCACCGAAGCCACCGACGTGGACGAACCGCATCGGCTCGGCGAGGTCGACGGCGACTTCCGAAGCGGATTCGTCGCCGTGGTCGGCCGCCCCAATGTCGGCAAGTCCACGCTGGTCAACAAGATCCTCGATGAGAAGATCACGATCGTGTCGAACAAGGCCCAGACCACCCGCCATCAAATCCGGGGTGTGCTGACCAACGCCGATTGCCAACTGGTGTTCGTCGACACTCCCGGTATCGGCAAGCCGCGCTCGGCTCTGGCCAGTCATCTCAACGAGGTGGCGTCCGGGGCCATGACCGATGTCGACGTGGTCTGCCTGGTCATCGACGGTCGCTCGGGATTCGGCCGCGGCGACCGAATGCTGGCCGAACGCCTCGACCCCGAACAGACGGTGCTGGTGGTCAACAAGATCGATGGACTGGAACCGGACAAGGTGCTCGGCCAACTGACCCAGGTGTCCGATCTCGGCTTCTCGGCCTACTTCCCGGTTTCGGCCTGGACCGGCAAGGGAACCGCCGCCTTGATCGATCATCTCCGATCACGTATGCCGCCCGGGCCGCTGTGGTACCCGGCCGACACCGTCACCGATGTGCCCGAGGCCTTCGTGGTCGCCGAGTTGGTTCGGGAGCAGCTTCTGCGCACGACGAGAGACGAAGTGCCCCATTCGGTGGCCACCCGGGTTGTCGAGTGGGAATGGCCGCGGATCCGGGTCGAGATCCTGGTCGAACGGGAGTCCCAGAAGGGGATCGTGATCGGCAAGGGCGGTGAGAACCTAAAGCAGGTCGGTACCCGAGTGCGCAAGCAGCTGCCGCCCGGGGTCTATCTCGAGCTGGTGGTCAACGTCGAGAAGAACTGGCAGGACGACCCCGAGTCGATCGAACGCCTCGGCTACTGATCTGCCGATTCTCGTAGCAAAATCCGAGGCTGGGCCTCGGATTTTGCATCAATTCTTGTCGGGGGGATTCTTGTAGGGGACCGGGGCGAGGAAGACGGCGCCGAGCGGGGGCACGGTCAGGCGGATGGAGTACTCCTGACCGTGTGCTCCCGTCGCCTCGGTGTTCAACGTGCCGTTGACGACACCGCTGCCGCCGAAACCGGTGGCGTCGCTGCTGGCCAGCTCGGTCCACGCTCCGGCCAGAGGAACGCCGAGGAGGTAGTCGGCCCGGGGGACGGGTGTGAAGTTGTAGATCGCGACGACGGGTCGATCGGTGGCCGTGGGCTCCTCGGCGGCCGGCCACCGGGTGAAGGCCAGCACGCTGTTCGCGTCGTCGTCGCCGACAAGCCACTCGAAGCCTGCCGGCTCGCAGTCGAGCTCGTGCAACGCCGGTTCGTCGCGGTGGAGCCGGTTGAGTGTCGAGACCCAATCCAGCATCCCCTCGTGCTCGGCGTATTGGAGGAGATGCCAGGGCAACTCGTGTTCGTGGCTCCACTCCCTGTCAACCCCGAACTCGACCCCCATGAACAGCAGCTTCTTGCCGGGCAGGCCGTACTGATAGCCGAACAGGAGCCGAAGTCCGGCCATCTGCTGCCATCTGTCGCCCGGCTGGCGCTTGACGAGAGAACCCTTGCCGTGCACGACCTCGTCGTGCGAGAGCGGCAGCACATAGTTCTCGCTGAAGGCGTAGTGCATCCGGAAGGTCAGCTCGTTGTGATGGTATTGGCGATGGATCGGATCCCGGCCGAGGTAGCCGAGCGTGTCGTTCATCCAACCCATGTCCCACTTGAAACCGAATCCGAGACCGCCCCCGTCGGTCGGCCGGGAAACGCCGGGCCAGGCCGTCGACTCCTCGGCAATCGTGACCGTGTCGGGGTTGTTGGTGTAGACCCGCCGGTTCAGCTCCTGGAGGAAGGTGATCGCTCCCAGATTCTCGTTGCCGCCGAATTCGTTTGGGAGCCACTCACCGTCGGCTCGCGAATAGTCGCGGTAGAGCATGGAGGCCACGGCGTCGACCCGGAGGCCGTCGATGTGGTAGCGCGACAGCCAGAACCGGGCGCTGGAGAGGAGGAAGCTGCGAACCTCGTGCCGCTCGTAATTGAAGATCGCACTCTTCCAGTCGGGGTGAAAGCCGAGGCGGGGGTCGGCGTGCTCGTAGAGATGGGTTCCGTCGAACTCGGCGAGGCCGTGCACGTCGTTGGGGAAGTGGGACGGCACCCAGTCGAGGATGACGCCGTAGCCCCGCTGATGCAGCAGATCGATCAGGTACATGAAGTCGGTGGGGGAGCCGTAGCGGGCGGTAGGGGCGAAGTAACCGGTGGTCTGGTAGCCCCACGAGCCGTAGAACGGGTGCTCCATCACCGGGAGCAGTTCGACGTGGGTGAAGTTGGTGCGGTCGAGGTGGTCCGCCAGTTGCACCGCAAGGCCACGGTAGCCACGAGGCTCGTAGCGCCACGAGCCGAGGTGGACCTCGTAGATCGACATCGGCTTGTCGTGGCCGTTCAGGTCACCCCGATCCGTCATCCACTCGGCGTCGCCCCACTCATAGGCGAAATCGGTGACGACTGAGCCGGTTCGTGGCGGCTCCTCGGTGCCGAAGCCGACCGGGTCGGCCTTGTCGACCGACTGGCCACCCCGATGGAAGATCCGGTACTTGTAGACGGCACCGGGCCCGACGCCGGCGACGACGCCCGTCCAGATACCAGACTCCGACGGTGTCAGCATATTGCGGGTGCCGTCCCAACCGTTGAAGTCGCCGATGACGCTCACCTGGACCGCGTTGGGGGCCCAGACCCCGAACGTCGTGGCGACGTCGGGAGGGTCGCCGGATACATGGGCACCCAGAAACGACGCGATGTCATCGTGTGTTCCTTCGCCGAATCGCCAGAGATCCGCATCGCTGGGAGTGGTTGTCGGGTGGTCGGCTGCAGGTTGATTCGTCATGGCCTACTCAGGATGTCGGTTTCTTGGGCTTCCAGCAAGCGCTTCTCCGGGAATCTGGTCCATGATGGGACCATGACAGGCGAAATGGCTTCACGACCTCGAGTTTTGTCCATGGTCCTGGCCGGTGGGGAGGGTAAGCGGCTGCTTCCGCTGACGCTTGATCGAGCCAAACCGGCGGTGCCCTTCGGCGGACATTACCGACTGATCGACTTTCCACTTTCCAACCTGGCCAACGGCGGCTACCGGCGCATCGTGGTCCTGACCCAGTACAAGAGCCACAGCCTCGACGTGCATCTGTCGAAGACCTGGCGCATGTCCACGCTGCTCGGCAACTACGTCACGTCGATCCCGGCCCAGATGCGGCAGGGACCGCGGTGGTTCCTCGGTTCTGCCGACGCCATCTTCCAGAACCTGAACCTGATCGAGGACGAGCGCCCGGACTACGTCTTCGTGTTCGGTGCCGACCACATCTACCGCATCGATCCCCGCCAGATGCTCGACCGCCACATCGCCTCCGGTGCCGGGATCACGGTGGCCGGTATCCGGGTGGCCAAGCACGAGTCCGACCAGTTCGGCATCATCTCCGCCGGTCCCGATGCCAAGATCGCTGACTTCCTGGAGAAGCCGAATCCCGACGACATCGACGCTCTCGACGACGATCCGTCGGTCGTGCTCGCCTCGATGGGCAACTACGTGTTCACGACGTCCGCGCTGCTGGAAGCGCTGCACGCCGATGCCAACGACGACAACTCGAAGCATGACATCGGCGGCAATCTCGTCCCGGCGATGGTGGCCAACGGCGACGCCTGCGTGTACGACTTCACCACCAATGTCGTCCCGGGGCGTGAGGAACTGAAGCCGCATTACTGGCGCGACGTCGGAACCCTCGACAGCTACTACGAAGCCCATATGGATCTCATCGGCGACTTCCCCGCCTTCGACCTCTACAACCGCCAGTGGCCGATCTTCACCGCCGGCAGCACCCAGCCGCCGGCCAAGATCGTCAACGACAGCGAGCGCGGCGTGGCAAGCGTCGAGCGCTCCCTCCTGTCGAACGGTGTCGTCATCTCCGGAGGCCGGGTCGAGGGTTCGGTTCTGTCACCCGGCGTGCGGGTGGAGGGCGGGGCGACGGTCCAGGATTCGATCCTGCTCGACGGGGTGGTGGTCGCCCCAGGGGCCACGGTCAAGGGCTGCGTGCTCGACAAGAACGTGGTGGTCCCGGCCGGCGTGCAGCTCGGCGTCGATCATGACGTTGACCGGGAGCACTACACGGTCTCCGACAATGGCATCGTGGTGGTGGCCAAGGGCCAGCAGATAGTGCCCGGTTAAGTCCAGCGTTTGGGGCGCCGCTATTCGGCCGACAGCTCCTGGTAGAGAGCGATGTGATCCTGGGCGGGCTCGGCCCACGACCAGTCCATCCTCATGCCGCGACGCTGGATGGCGTCACGCCGGCGGCTCACCCGAACGGCTCGCACCCCACGGTGTAGGGCGTCGAGGACGCCGGCGTCGTCGACGGTCCGGCTGACGAACCCTGTGCCGTCACCGCGATCTCGATCGTCGTCGATCACGGTGTCGACGAGACCGCCGACCCCGGTGACCACCGGGATCGACCCGTAGGCCATGGCCTGCATCTGAGCCAGACCGCACGGTTCGAATCGGCTCGGCATGAAGAACAGATCGCTGCCGGCGAACAGGCGGTGGGCGAGTGGTTCGTCGTAGCCGTCGAGGAACCAGACCCGATCCGGGGCGCGGTCCTGCCAGTAGCGGAGGCCATCCGCAATCGCCACCGCTCCGGAGCCGAGCACCATCAGACGGGCCGGCATGGTGTCGAGGAAGCGGGCGCAACTGAGAGCCAGATCGATGCCTTTCTGATCGACCAGCCGGCTGACCACGGCGATCAGCGTCTGATTGTCGTCGGCCCAGCCCGCCTCGGCCATAAGGGCGGACCGGCATGTGGCCCGTTCGGCGGTGTCGGCCACGGTGTAGTTGGCGGCGATCAGCGGATCCGATAACGGGTTCCAGATGGCGGTGTCGATGCCGTTTCGGATGCCGATCAGCCGATCACCGAGGGCGGCGAGGCGTTCGTGCAGCCCCATGCCCCCTTCGGGGGTGACGATCTCGGAGGCGTAGGTCGGGCTGACGGCGAGGACCCGGTCGGCCAGCTGGATGGCGCCGGCCATCGGGTTCGTGGCCCCCCACCAGGCGAAACGGAACGCCTCGTTGCCAAGATGCTGCAACCAGTGCTCCCCGCAGACGCCCTGGTAGCCGAGCGTGTGGATGGTGAGCATGGTCGGGAAGCGGCCGTGCAGCCAGGCGGTGGCGGCCGAGGTGTGCCAGTCGTTCAGGTGGACCACATCGGGATTGGTGGCGTTGGCCAGCAGGGTTATGGCCGCCGAGAAGCCCATGAATCGCCGGTCGTTGTCCGGCCAGCCCTCGCCGGTCTCGTCGAGATAGGGATGGGGTCGATCCATGCCGGGAACATGCACCAGGTCGACCGCTCCCACGACGGGATGGACGCCACGCCGGACGGTGACGGGGCCGACCCACTCGGGTGCGTCGAGCGAGAACGTCTCCGACTCGTCCAGTTCGACGCCACCGTAGTCGGGCACGACGAGATGGACGTCGACTCCGGAGCCCCGGAGCGCGCTGATGAGTCCGGCGGCCGCCTCGGCGAGTCCGCCGACGCGGGCGATCGGGGTCAGCTCGGCGGTGGCGAACAGCACCCGGAGATTTGGGAAGGCCGGATCCGGTGATGAGGGGTCCGGCGACGACGGGTCCGGTGATGGCGGGTCCGGTGATGACGGGTCCGGTGATGACGGGATCGGTGATGGGGAGGTGAAAGACATATCAGGATCCGTTCATCTGTAGCACAACCAGGGCCCACGGGGCCACGGTCCACACGTCCTTGGTGTCGACGATCGCATCCCGCCGGTGATCGGTGGCGGTGTCGATCTCCACCCGCCAGGTCCTCGCCTCCAACCCATCGGGGACGTGAAACTTCGTTGCTTCGCCGCAGGGATTGAACAGGAGGAGGAAGCTGTCGTCGGTGATTCGATTCCCATAGTAGTCCGGGGCCGGAATCACCTGCCCGTTGAGATACACCATCAACGACCGGACAAAACCGTTGTTCCAGTCGTCGTCGGTCATGGGCTTGCCACCGGCGTTGAACCACTCGATGTCGAAGACGTCGCTGCCATGGAGATCTCGGCCGTCGAACCAGCGGCGGCGACGGAACGTGGGATGTTCGCTTCTGAACCGGCCCAATCGCCGGACGAAGGCCAGGAGTTCCTCGTCGACATTGTCCCAGTCGTACCAGGACAGTTCGTTGTCCTGGCAGTAGCCGTTGTTGTTGCCTCGCTGGGTTCGTCCGAGTTCGTCGCCGCCGAGCAGCATCGGGATTCCCTGGGAGAGCAGAAGGGTTGTCAGGATCGAACGGCGACGCACCTTGCGGACGTCGAGGATCCCGGTATCGTCGGTCGGGCCCTCGACACCGGAGTTCCAGGACCGGTTGTGGGATTCGCCGTCGCGGTTGTCCTCGCCGTTGTCATCGTTGTGTTTCTCGTTGTACGACACCAGATCGTGCAGGGTGAAGCCGTCGTGGGCGGTCACGAAGTTGATGCTGGCCGACGGCCGTCGCCCCGACCAGGCGTAGAGGTCGGAGCTGCCGGTGAGCCGCGACGCGAAGTCGGCCAACGACTCATCCGCTCCCCGCCAGTAGTCGCGCACGCCGTCGCGGTAACGGGCGTTCCACTCCGACCACAGCGGCGGGAAGTTGCCGACCTGGTAGCCGCCCTCGCCGACGTCCCACGGCTCCGCGATCAACTTGACCCGGTTCACGACCGGATCCTGATGGATGAGATCGAAGAACGAGCTGAGCCGGTCGACCTCGTGCAGCCCGCGGGCCAGCGCTGACGCGAGGTCGAATCGGAAGCCGTCGACATGCATCTCCTCGATCCAGAACCGCAGGCTGTCCATCATCAACTGCAGCGACTGTGAGTGGCGCATGTTGAGGCTGTTGCCGGTACCCGTGTAGTCGACGTAGAACCGCTTGTTCTCCGGACTCAACCGGTAGTAGGCGGGATTGTCGAATCCTTTGAGCGACAGCATGGGACCGAACTGGTTGCCCTCGGCGGTGTGGTTGTAGACCACGTCGAGAATGACCTCGATACCGGCCCGGTGGAGCGCCTTGACCATGTTCTTGAACTCGACGACCTGGGAGCCGGCCCAGGGCCCGTCGCCCCGATCGATGGCGTAGTGGGCGTGGGGGGCGAAGAATCCGAGGGTGTTGTACCCCCAGTAGTTGGTCAGGCCCTCCTTGACCAGGTGATGCTCGGAGACGTGGTGGTGAACGGGTAGGAGTTCGACCGCCGTCACCCCGAGCGACAGGAGGTGTTCGACGATGGGGTCGGAGGCGAGACCGGCGTAGGTGCCCTGCAGCTCACGGGGGACGCCCGGGTGGGTCATGCTGATGCCGCGAACGTGGGTCTCGTAGATGATCGTCCGGTACAGCGGGGTGCGGGGGGCCTGGTCCGTGCCCCAGTCGAAGGACTGGTCGACGATCACCGACCGCGGAACCGACGGCGCGCTGTCGAGGAGGTTCAGCTCGTCGCCGCCTTCCTCGAAGGCGAAGATCGAGTCGTCCCAGTCGAGATCACCTTCGAGGGCTTGGGCGTAAGGGTCGGTGAGCAGCTTGTTCGGATTGCACAGGACGCCGTCGGCCGGCGACCACGGGCCGTGGACCCGGAATCCGTAGCGTTGGCCCGGTCGGAGCTCCGGGAAGTAGCCGTGATGGACGAAGGCGGTGATCGACGGAAGGTCAACCCTCGACTCTGACCCGTCGGCGTCGAAGAGGCAGAGTTCGACACGCTCCGCCGGCTCGGAGTACACGGCGACGTTGACGCCGGTACCGTCCCAGATTGCGCCCAGACGACTCGGGTCGCCGGCCCATACTCGCATCAGCGTTCGGACAGTGCGTCCAGCATCGGGTGGTAGAACTCGTCGCGATAGTCGGCCAGCATTCGGGCGGCCGTGACTTTCGGTCCGAGTGTCCGCCAGCAGGCCCGCACCCGCTCTATCCAGGGGTCGCCCCAGGGCTCACCGCCCGCCCAGTAGGTGGGAACGATTTCGGTCGAGATGATGTCGAGGGCAGCCTTCGACTCCTCGGCGTCGCGGGCTTCGGGGTCCTCGAGCTTCGAGGCCGGGATGGTCCACCCGTTCATGTCGGTGGCCATCTCGTCCCACCAGCCGTCGGAGATCGAGCAGTTGAGCGAGCCGTTGAGTGCGGCTTTCTCGCCGCTGGTTCCCGACGCCTCCCGGGGTCGAACCGGATTGTTCAGCCAGACGTCGCACCCGGCGTACATGGCTTGGGCGACGGCGATGTCGTAGTCGCTCACGAACACGAACCGGTTGTTGGCGCCCTTGCTCTTCGCGAACTCGACGATTCGGGCCAGAAGGGCCTTGCCCGGCTCGTCGGCCGGATGAGCCTTGCCGGCGAACACGAACTGGATCGGGGTCGAGTCGTCGGCCAGGAGCTGCTCGAGCTGATCGCGATGGCGCAGCAGGAGATCGGCCCGCTTGTAGGTGGCGAATCGACGGGCGAAGCCGACGGTCAACACCTCGGGGTCGAACGCCGTTCCGGTGCGTTCCTGAACCATCTGCGACAGGGTCTCGCCGCCCCGACGGCGGAGATTGCGGATGGCTGCGGTGTCCATGGCGGCGATTCGGTCCCAGGCAGCGGCATCGCCGTCCGCCCATGCCGGCCCGCCGATCTCGTCGAAGACCTCGCCGATACGGGGCGCGATCCAGGTCCGGGCGTGCACGCCGTTGGTGACCGAGCCGATGGCGGCCCCCTTGTCGACCTGACCGAAGAGCTCACGGCTGACTTCGCCGTGGAGCTTGGACACGCCGTTGGCCTTCGCCGCGGCGCGCAGACAGAACAGGGCCATGTTGAACTCGTTGTCGGCCCCGTCGGGGTCGTGCCCGAGTTCGGCCACATCGGCCAAATCGACCGCCCACCGTTTCGCCCAGGGCTTGAGATAGCTCAGGATCAGGCCGTGATCGAATCGATCGATGCCGGCCGGCACCGGCGTGTGGGTGGTGAACAGCAGGCGGGGCTCGACACGTTCCAGCGCCTCGGCCAGCGTCGCCCCGTCGGCCACCTCCTGGTCGATCAACTCGAGAATGAGGAAGCCGGCGTGGCCCTCGTTCAGGTGGTAGAGCGGCGGATTCAGCCCGAGCGCCCGGACCGCCCGGGCTCCGCCGACCCCGAGGATCATCTCCTGTTCGAGCCGGTGGCGGCGATCGCCGCTGTAGAGGCGATCGGTGATGCGGCGATCGTGTTTGCTGTTCGATTCGACGTCGGTGTCGAGCAGGATGAGTCGGACCCGGCCGACGTCGAGGGTCCAGATCCGGGCCGTGACTTCGTGACGGACCATCGGGACCGTGACGGTGAGGCCGCTGTCGACCGCCCCGAGCGCCTCGGGCTCGTAGGTCTCGTAGCGTTCGGTCTGGTGGCCGTTCTTCACGCCTTGGCGGAAGAATCCCTGGCGGTACAAGAGGCCGACGGCGCACAACGGCACCGTCAGGTCCGACGCCGCCTTGAGGTGGTCGCCGGCCAGGATGCCGAGGCCGCCGGAGTACTGCGGGATCCGTTCGCTGATCCCGAACTCCGGTGAGAAGTAGGCGATGGCCGGATCGGTGATCCGATCGGCCAGGTAGGCTTCGGCCCGCTGCCACTGGTCGGCCAGGCGGGCGACGAACTCTGCGTCGGCGGCCAGCGCCTCCAGCTCGTCGTCACCGAGGGCGGTGATCGTGACCACCGGATGAGGCGGGGAGGTGGGATCCGAAGGCGCTGACCGTTTGTGATCGAGCAGCGCCAACAGCTCGTGGTCCCAGGTCCAGAGGTGGCTCGTGGCCAGGGTCAGTAGCTGGTTGCGTAACGTTGTGGAGTCCATGAGCGGGTTTTGTTTCCTGTTGTCTTCAACCGGACGAACGCTCGAATCTAGCCGACGGCGACTCGTCGACCGGTCTTCATCTGTCGGATTGCCCACGGCGATGGGGGCTGAACAGCGCCGTTTTGGCTGATGTCACCATCATCTGTGTGACCACAGTAACAGTTGTGAATCGGCTCGATGAAGCCTGATTCAAGGGCATCGGCCGGTGAGGCTGACAAAGGCCGACATGGCACACTGGGCTCGATGACACGAGCGGTGTTGATGCTGGCCGGTGGTTCGGGCTCGCGGTTCGAGGGATCCGAACACAAGCTGGACGCCGAGTTTCGCGGCCGCCCCCTGGCCGCACACGCGCTCGACGTGGCGCGCCGGCTACTCGACGGCTGCGTCGATCAGGTCTACCTGGTCACGGGCGCCGCAACGCTCGAAGTCTCGCTCCAATGGTTGGCCGCGGCGGAGTCCGCCACCGTTGACGATCTCGGATTCACGATCCTCCACAACGAACGTTGGCCCGACGGTCAGGCCGCCTCGCTGGCCGTCGGTATCGACCGGGCCGAAGCCGACGGGCACGAGGCGGTCATTGTCGGTCTGGCCGACCAACCGCTGATCGGCGCCGACGCCTGGAGGGCGGTGACCGAGGCGGACGGCCCCATCGTCACCGCGAGTTTCGACGGGCGACGCCGCCCCCCGGTCAAGCTCGACCGCTCCGTGTGGAAGCTGCTCCCTCGAAGCGGCGACGAAGGCGCCCGATCGCTCATTCGACTGCGCCCCGACCTCGTTTCGGAGGTAGCGTGCATGGGTAATCCGATTGACATCGACACCATGGAGGACCTCCGACGATGGAGCTGACGAACGATTTTGTTATCGAACGAGGTATCGAGGAGACCTGGGCGATCCTCAACGATCTCGAGTTCATAGCTCCCTGCATGCCCGGCGCCCAGCTGACCGAGATCGAGGGCGACGAGTACCGTGGCCTCGTCAAGATCAAGGTGGGTCCGATCACCGCCAATTACAGGGGCAAGGCATCATTCATCGAGCAGGATGCCGAGAACCACGTGGCCAAGCTGAAGGCCGAGGGTCGTGACCCTCGTCAGGGCAACGCCAACGCCGTCGTGACCGCCACGCTGGAGGAGTTGGCGGCCGATCAGACCAAGGTCGAGATCCATACCGACCTGGGCTTGAGCGGCAAGATCGCCAGCTTCGGACGTGGCGCGATCGAGGACGTGTCGAAGAAGCTTCTGGGCCAGTTCACCGACAATCTCCGCGACAAGCTCGCCGATGATTCGCCGTCCGGGGCGAGTGGGGTGGCGGCGGCCGCCGGTTCCGCCGCCGACAGTGCATCGGCTGCTGCGGATGACGCCGCGGCTGCCGTTGGCGACGCCGCATCCGAAGCCGCCGACACGGCCGGCGACAAAGCGGCAACCGTGGCCGACAAGGTCGGTTCCGCCGCCGGAGACGCCGCTGCGGCCGCATCGAACGCGGCCGGAGCCGTGGCCGAGAAGGTGTCGGGTGGGGTTCGCAAGATCAACTCGCCCGAGCCGGAGGCCGTCGATCTGCTCGCCGTCGGCGGCGAGTCGATGGCCAAGCGGCTGGTTCCGGCTGTTGGTCTGCTCGCGCTCGTCATCGCCTTCATCTGGTGGCTGATCAGCCGCGGCTGATCGGCTCGATGGCCCCGGATCGGACCGAGGCGGCCTCCGAGGCGCCGGACCCCGACCTCGACGCCACAGTCGCCCGGCTCCTCGGCCGACGACCTCAGGGAGACTACGCCGTTGCCGTCAGCCGGCCCGACGGCGAGCCCGTCGTGCTCGTGAACGCCCCCTTCCTGCATTCGGGCCGGCCCATGCCGACCAGGTACTGGCTCATCGATCCGGCGCTCAACAAGGTCATCGGCCAGCTCGAATCGACCGGTGGCGTGAAGCAGGCGGAGGCCGCCGTCGATCCCGATCTCCTGGCTGCGACGCATGAACGGTATGGGCGGGAACGGGATCGACTGATCCCGTCCGACCACACCGGGCCGGCACCGAGCGGAGGAGTCGGCGGAACCCGGCAGGGCGTGAAGTGCCTCCACGCGCACTACGCCCACCATCTGGCCGGCGGCGACGATCCCGTGGGCCGATGGGTCCATGAGCGCTTGCGGGAAACGGGGGAGTTGGTGGAGGGTCTCGTCCCATCCGCATCCGCATCCGTTGCGGAGCGGCCGTCGTTGCGCGACGCCGACCGCCTGGGCTCACCGCTCGAGATACTCGACGGCACCGCGGAGGCCGAGCTCGGATACCGGGCCGAGGTCGGCTCGGCCGACCCACCCGGCGCCGGTGCTGTCGGGGGCGGTGACCGGCTCGTCACCTTCGACATCGGCTACGGCTCGACCGAGCTTGCCACCGTGGTCGACGGGCGCATCTCCGCCATCTCGCTTCCGATCGGGGCGGCCACGGTGACAGCCGCCCACCTCCACAGCGATCCGCCCGACCCGGCCGAGCTGTCGGCAGCCTTATCGGTGATCGAGCTCCATCTCGATGACGTCGTGCGGGAGATGCCCGAGCTGGCGGCCGCGATCACCGATTCGACGATCGTCGGCCTGGGGGCGGTTCGGTTCGTGGCCGAGGTCGAACTCGGGGTCGCTGACGGCGACGAGATCGACGGCTGCGTTCTCGAACGGGATGCGGCAGAGGAGCTCTTCCGTGCGCTGGCCACCGAATCACACGAGGATCGGGCGGCCAATCCCGGTCTCCAGCCCGACCATGTCGGCTGGATCGTCGGTGCGATGTGTATTCTGCTGGAGTTCATGAGACGGTTCGCCGTCGACGAGATCCGCGTCTCGACGCTCGGTCTTCTCGACGGGGTCGCCGCCTCGATCGAGGCGCCGACCGACTTCTCGCCGAAACCGACTCGGGATCCGGGACGATGATGGTGATCAGACGATGATTGTGAATACGAGCCTGCTCGGCCGACGAATCCTCCTGCGACCAGTCCGGCCGGAGGATTTCTGGGCCTGGCAGGAGGTCCGCCGCAGGAATCTCGACTGGTTGACCAAATGGGAGCCGAGCCGTCCGGACGGGGCCCCGGACCCGGTCGTCGACCGGAGCGCGTTCGCCCTCCGATGCCATGCCCGGGATCGCGAGTGGCAATCGGGGACCGGCTACGGCTTCGGCGTGTTCGTCGGCGGCTCGTTCTGCGGCGAGATCAACCTGAACGCCGTGCAGCGTGGTCCGTTCCAGAGCGCCTATCTCGGCTACTGGATCGATGAGGAACAGGCCGGCCGGGGCTACACCCCCGAAGGGGTGGTCATGGTTCTGCGGTTCGCGTTCGAGGAGCTGAAACTCCACCGGGTCCAGATATCGATCGTTCCTCGCAACGACTCGTCACTGCGGGTGGTCGAGAAACTCGGCCTGCGAAACGAGGGAACCGCGCTTCGTTATCTCGAGATCAACGGCGTGTGGGAGGACCACGTCCGCTACGCGATCACGTCCGAGGAGTGGACCGAACGTCGCGCCGACCTCGTCGAAGCCTGGCTCTAGACAACCTCGGGCTCAGCTCTTCGAACTAATCTTCGCCTTGAGTTTGGCCAGGCGGTCCTGGAACGCGGCTTGACGGGTCGACCAGGCCTGTGGGCCGAGTTCGTGATCGACGGCCGCCCGCTGGGTCGACACCGATCGGATGTCCTGCATCGTGCGCTTGGTCTTGAGCACGAGATCTCGAGGAGCCGACCCGGCCTTCGCTGCCATGGCCTGGGCGGCGCCCATCAGCTCGTCGTCGTCGTACACCTGGAACGCCAGTCCGACACGGGCCGCCTCCTCGCCGTCGAAGACCTGGGAGAAGAGAATGGCCGCAACGGCGGTCTGCGGCCCGCAGATGTTCTGGTACATCCAGGTGTGCCCGCCGCCGGGGTGCAGGCCGAGGTCGAGAAAGCGGGTGTCGAACCGGGCGGAGTGACCGGCCAGCCGCAGGTCACAGATGAGGGCCAGGTTCATGCCTGCTCCGACCGCGGCCCCGTTGACCGCGGCGATCGTCGGCAGAGGCGTCCGCCCGATACGCAGGAAGCCTTCGTAGATGGTGAGCAGCCCCTCCTCGGCGGAGTCGCCGAGATGGGACAGATCGGCCCCCGCGCAGAATGCCGGGGGGTTGCCGGTGACGATCAGGGCGTTGACCGATTCGTCGGCTTCGACGGTGTTCATGGCTTCGTCGATCTCGTGACACATCGGAAGGGTCACCGCATTGCGGCGCTTCGGGTCGTTGAGGGTGATGGTGGCGACACCGTCTGCGGTTGTGACGTCGATCAGGTTCATGGCCGTCAAGTGTGCCACCGACCCGCGCCCGGTCCCAAGCCTCTACCCTGGAAGCCGATGGTTGATGGAGGTGGGTCGGGAGTTCCGACGGTGGTGTTGGCTTCGGGTTCCCCACGCCGGGCGGCCATACTTCGCCGGCTCGGCATCGAGCCCGATGTCCGGCCGGCCGATGTCGATGAAACCGTGGGGGCCGGTGAGTCGGCGGCCGATCTCGTCGAGCGGCTGGCCACAGCCAAGCTGACGGCCTGCGCCGACGTGCCGCCGCCGTCCTCGCAGCCCGTTTTGATCATCGCCGCCGATACCGTTGTTGAGGTCGGCGGCTCGATCCTGGGCAAGCCGGAGGGGAAGGCGGATGCCGAGAGAATGCTGGCTTTGTTGTCAGGACGACGCCACCGGGTGATCACCGGCCTGGCCGTGGGATTGCTCGACTCGAACGAGGGTGGGAGCCCGCCGCTCCAGGTGTCGGCGCGGGAAACGACCGAGGTGACGTTCCGCACCCTCGACCGCGAACTCACCGATTGGTACGTCGGAACCGGCGAGGCGTTCGACAAGGCCGGTGGCTACGGGATCCAGGGTCGAGGCGCCCTGCTGGTCGACCGAGTCGACGGTTCGTACTCGAACGTCGTCGGCCTCCCTGTCGTCGCGCTCGACGAACTTTGCCGCAGCCTCGGTTGGCCGCTCCATCGGTTCGCCGGTGGTCCCGACGGCGCGCCCACCGCCGAGGCACAGGCGGGTGTCGGCGCATGACGGATCGGTCTCCCAGCGACGGGGCGGCGATGACCGACGGCTTCGGTGGGGTCGTCAACGGTTCGACGTTCATCCGTCGCACGCTGGTGTGGGGGATTGGTTTGGCCGTTGCCGCCACCGCCATGTACCTCATGCAGGACCAGTTGCGTGACCTGCTCTCGTCCGGAACCCGCCTCCGAACCATTCGGCCCGGCTGGTTCGGCGTGATGTTCGCGCTGGAGCTGGCAAGCTTCGTGTGCCTGTGGTGGTTGACCCGCATCGTCATACCGCAGGCGTCGTGGTTCATCGCCGCCACCAGTCAACTGGTGTCCAACGCCGTCAGTCGCGTCATCCCCGGCGGGGCTGCGACGGGCGGAGCCGTGTATTACCGGATGTTGGCGTCGGCCGGCATCGAATCGTCGAAGGCCGGCGGCGCCCTGGCCGTCACGTCCGTCATGACCACCGCGGCGCTGGTCGCCATCCCGGCGGTGGCCGGTGTGATGGCACTGCTCGGGGCGCCGATACCCGAAAGTCTGCTTCCGGCTGCGGTGGCCGGCGGTGTGATGTTCGTTGTGCTGCTCGCAGTCGGTGCGCTGGCCGTCGCCTTCACCCGGCCTCTCGAGCTCGCCGAGGGTGCCATCCGAGCACTGATGGGTCTGCTGGGTCGGGCCTTTCACCGGTCTTGGACCGTCGGCCACGGACAGTTCCCGGCCGAACGTGATCGCCTGGTCGCAGTGGTTGATTCCCGTTGGCCCGCCGTCGTGGCCGCATCGGCCGGAAAGTGGGCCTTCGACTACCTGGCCCTCATCGCGGCGCTGTACAGCGTCGGTACCGATCCCCGCCTGAGCCTGGTGTTGATCGCCTACGCCGGGGCTCAGGTTCTCGGGATGATCCCCATCACACCTGGAGGTGTGGGGTTTGTCGAGGTCGGCCTCTACTCGCTGCTCATCATTTCCGGAATCAGCGCTCAGGACGCCAGCCTCGCCACGATCGCCTACCGTCTGATCTCGTGGTGGGTGCCGATCGTGAGCGGTTTCGGGGCCTGGGTGTTGTACCTGCGGAGGACACCGTTCGACGACGCCATCACCGAACCCGTTGCGGCCACGACTTCCATGGCCCGGCGGCCCTGACGCCCTTCCGGCGTTCGGTGTCACAGGCCCTGGTCATAGTGGAACCGTGGAATACAGGCATGAGCAGCAGGCTCGCCCGTCATCGTCGACCCCGTCAACGAGTCTGGAGGCGGAGCTGACGTCGATCGGGTTCGCCCGTCTGGCTCGGGCTCTGATCGCCGCCGCCGCCGGTTTCGGCGTTGCCGGCATCACGTTCCGCAGCCCCGGCCGGGTCGGAGTCGGGCGGGCCATTCGTCGAAACGCCGACGGGTCGGCGACCGTCGCCGTCCGCTACCGGGGCAGGCCCGCCGTGTCGGTCACGGCCGACATGATCGAAGGGGTCGTCCGGGCCGCGAAGAACGGCTCGATCGACGCGTCGGCTCGCGACGTATTGTGGCGGGCCGCCGGGGAGGTTCTGATCGCCGCACCACCGTCGCACGAGGCGGGCGGGCCGGGTGGTGCCCCGGGTCACCCCGGGTCGGTAACCGACGGACGCGGCCATTCGAGCGCGGTCCGATCGTCGGGTACCGGCTCGGGGTTCGGTCCAACCGATCCTACCGACCACTCCGCCACCCGGCGGGCCGCCTGACCGAGGCGATCCTTTTCGGATTCGTTCCACTCGACGGCCGCTGCACACACGAGTTCGGATTCGGGTCGTATCATGATTCACGCAGGTGTCGCCGCGGTCTCGTGGCCGGCGGCGCGCCGGCGACCTCGGGACAACCGGCGAGGAACCCATGACCACGATGCAAACCGAACACGATCAGGCCGGGCGGGAGTTCGACATCGTTCGTTGGCTGGTCGTCGTGTTGATCGCCTTGTCCGCCCTGATCGTGCTGAATCTGGCCCGTACCAGGGTCGTCGCCCCGTTCGACGATCTCGTCACCGAACAGCTGTGTCTCCGTCACGGCGAGGACATCGAACGGACCCTTCTCGATTTCGAGCGCTCCAACCGGTTCGCATTGCGCAACCGAACCGACGGATTCTGCAGCTACGGTCCCGGGCCGGAAGGCGAGCCGGCCGTGGCCATGTCAATCGCCGACACCGAGCCCGGTCCACTGTTCACGTGGGCCAAGGCGATCGGGATCATCCTCCAGCTCGGGATCGCCAGCATCTTCATTCGCCTGGTCACCGAGCCCGCCCTCGAGACTTCCCGGTTCCTGGTCGAGCGCTTCCGGTCCTAGACGAACCGGCGGTCGTTCCGCCGAACCTGTCCCGTCGCCGTTCAGAATGGGCGACGTTGGGTCGATAGGTGCCTATGGACTATCGCCGGGTCGTCGTCATCGAGGTGAACGAGGTTCCACGTCGGGTGTTGACCGACGTGGCCGCGATGGGTCGAGCGCCGTTCATCGGACAGCTACTCGACGACGACCAGGTCGTCGATACGGTCGTGTCGGAGCAGCTCCCGAGGGAGATGTATCCATCGCAGACCTGGGCCTCACTCAACACCGGGGTGCCGTGGCGGGACCATCGGGTGTGGTGGTACGGCGACCCGAAGCCGGCCGCCTACCCCCTCTACTGGCAGGTGGCGGCCCGTTCCGATCGCTCCGTCGGGCTGGTGAGCACGTTGCATTCGTCGCCGCTGTCGGTCCAGTGCTCGACCGGTGACTACCGCTTCGCCATTCCCGACTGCTTCGCCGTCGATGCCGACACGAGGCCCGACCGGTATCGACGGTTCCAGGAACTCAATCTGCGGTTGACCCGGGCCAACAGCCGCAAATCGGATTTTCGGTCGGCGCGGTCCGAGGTCGGTCCGGCGTTGAAGGCGATGGCCGGGCTGGGGTTGAGTGGGGCGACGGTCGCCCGCCTCGGTCGGCTGGCCGCCGAGGCGGCGGCAGGGCGGGTTCCCCGGGAGCGGGTCCGGTCCGGACAGTTCCTGATTCTGTCCGACGTGTTTCTGCGGCTGCTGACCGACGAGGCCCCGGACCTGGCGGTGATGTTCACGAATCACGTCGCCGCGGCCATGCATCGCTATTGGTACGCCCTGTACCCCGACGATTTCAGCACCGAGCACTATCCGATCGACTGGGTCGCCCGCCATCGCGACGAGATTCCGGTGGCCGTCGAGATGCTGGATCGCTTTCTGATGCGGCTTGATGAGTGGTGCAAACGGAACGACCGAACGCTGGTTGTCGTGTCGTCGATGGGTCAGGGGCCGAGTCGCGACCTCGAGTCCGACCAGACCCACGACGTGGTGATCGTCAATCCGGAGGCGTTTCTCGCCGCAGTCGGCGTCGACCTCGATCGGATGCCTTTGGTTCGCGGTTCGATGGCGCCCAACCTGACGCTCGCTTGCGGATCGACCGAAGCGGCCGAACAGCTGGAGGCCCGCCTCGCCGAGGTCGGTGGCGACCATCACCGCTGGCGGGTCGATCGGGTCGACGACGTGGTCACGTTGACGTACGGCCTGGTGGTGGTCGACGACGAGACCGTGATCCTCGACGGGCGATCGGTCGACGCAGCGACGGCCGGCTTGGAGATCCATGCCGTCGACGACCACTCCAGCGGCCGGCACATCCCCGAAGGGGTGGTGGCCGTGTCCAACTCGCCCAGCTTCAAGCAACCGGCCGATCGTCAGGTCGACTACCTCGACTTCGCTCCGGCCATGCTCGATCTGCTGGGCGTTGCCCGGCCTGATCACCATAAGGTTCCGGTCCTGCAACTCTGACGTCGAATCGGCGACTTTGACGGTCATTCATCGAGCGGCCGTTCTAGTCTGGTAGCCGGCCATCCACGCCCGGGTGGCGGAACGGCAGACGCAGAGGGCTTAAACCCCTCGGCCGCTTCGGCGGCGTGTGGGTTCGACTCCCACCCCGGGCACGGTAAATATCAGGCCAAACGCTGATTAATGATCGGAGCGCAACGCTCACGACGCGTGACCAGACCACGAGGCACCGGATTCCGAGACACCGACGTGTCATCTCGGACCATCAGATAAGCGTAGAAACCCGACACCGAAGACAACCGCCGGCGGACCGTCCGTGGCGACAAACCATCAGACCGGTTGATCGGCACGACGTTCGAGTCGCCGACGCCGTTGCGCTGCTGAGCGATGAACGACATCACATCGCCGCTCGTCACCCGGGCCGGGGTCTTGCCAACAACGGTGAAGAACACCTTCAGATCGAACGCCACCGCCCGGATCGTGTTCGGCCGAGCTCTCGCCCGCAAGAACTCGAGATAGGCATCCACCAACGGATGACCGACTCTCACCACCAAGCCGGCCGCCAGCATCCTCAAACTGCACAACCACCGGCTTCCAACGCATCACAACGCCCCCAACGACAGGCCAACGCCACGACGCTACAAGCCCACCACGATCACCCACATATCATGCGATGTAGTCCGGTCCGGCCGTCCGGTAACGGGTAGCCGATAGTGCCGTGACTGGGGCGTCGCCGCCGGTCGTTCCGAGGTGCGTCGACCTGGTGACGGGTCAGTGTCGCCACTGGGACCGCCACGGTCGTCTAGGATTGGGCTATGGCAACCTCACCGGTTCCAAAGATCCGGAACCTCCGGCACACGACGCTGGACGAACTCGACTTGACCGAGGGTGAGTTGGCCGAGTTCCACCGGACCCAGGCAGCGGTCGTCTATGCTATCCTCTCGGACCCGGTTCCGGGCG
>JAOUGG010000281.1 GCA_029857855.1 Acidimicrobiia bacterium
CGGCAACCGCGGCGGAGATTCCCGGTCGGATCGACGAGGGGGCCGGCACCATCACGCTGGATCTGACCAACCTCGACGTCGACGACTTCGCCGACACGAACGGACCGCTCCAGGAGGTGGAGATCGATCTGAACGCCGGTGAGGTGAACGTCGATCTGCCGCAGGACTTCCCGGTGACCGTCGATGCATCGGCCAGCGCCGGTGACATCACCGTGCTCGGTCGCCGCGAGGACGGTATCCGGCCCCGCATCACCGCAGAGGATGATGACGCAGTGCTGGCGTTCGACATCCGGATCGGCGTCGGCTCCATCTCGGTCAACGACTGACCCTTCGCCGAGACGGCAAGAGGGCGGGAGGCCGTTGACCTCCCGCCCTCTTCGCGTTCAACCTTCAGGGGGTCACGGCGTTCGGCCGCTGGCCTCCTGAATGGCGTTCCAGACGGCGAGCGCCGTCAGCGGCATGTCGATGTGGCGCACCCCAAGATGCGACACCGCATCGATCACGGCGTTCTGAATGGCCGGGGTCGAGCCGATCGTTCCCGACTCGCCGATGCCCTTGGCCCCGAGGGGGTTCCGGGGGCTCGGGGTCTCGGTGTTCGACGTCTCGAACGACGGCAGCTCGGCCGCCGAGGGAATGCCGTAGTCCATCAGATTGCTGGTGATCGGGTTGCCGTCGTCGTCGTAGCTGACGATTTCGAACAGCGCCTGGGCCGCGCCCTGGGCGATGCCGCCGTGCTGCTGGCCGGTGACCAGGAGCGGATTGAGGATGCGCCCGCAGTCGTCGACGGCCACGTGGCGGACCATCCGGACCTGTCCGGTTTCGGTATCGACCTCGACGACAGAGACGTGGGATCCGAACGGATATGTCGCATCTTGTCCGTCGAAATCGAGTTCGTGGGCCAGGCCCGGCTCCATGTCGGCCGGGCGCTTCGAATCGTCGTTGGCCGCGGCGGCCAGCTCGGCCCACGACACCGACGAGGTCGGGACACCGGCGACCTGGAGACCGCCGTCGCCCTTCATGATGTCGTCGACGTTGGCCTCCAGCAGATGGGCGGCCAGCTGCTTCGCCTTGGCCAGCACCGTTTCCGAGGCCACATGCACGGCCGAACCGGCCGTCTGCAGCGAGCGCGATCCCATCGTGCCTGCGCCACGGGGTACCTCGGCGGTGTCGGACTGGAGAACGGTGACCGACTCCATCGGCACGCCGAGCATGTCGGAGATGATCATCGAGAACGCCGTGATGTGACCCTGGCCGTGGGCCGAGGTTCCCACTCGGGCGGTGACCGTGCCGTCGGCGTTCACCTCGACGGCGCCGTACTCGACGTGGAGCCCGGCCGGCGCCGTCACCTCCACATACGAGGACACCCCGATGCCCAGCTGCTTGGGATCGCCCGACTCCCGGCGCTTGGCCTGCTCGACGAGGAGACCCTGGTAGTCGGATGCCTCGAGAACCGCATCGAGCGCCTTCTCGTATTCGCCGCAATCGTAGTTGGAACCGCCGAGCGTGGTGAGCGGGAAGTCCTCTGGCTGCAGGAAGTTCATGCGGCGGATCTCGGCCGGATCGATGCCGAGCTCGTCGGCCGCCATGTCGACGATGCGCTCGAGCAGCTGGGTGGCCTCGGGTCGGCCGGCGCCCCGGTAGGCGGCGGTGAAGGTGGTGTTGGTGGCGGCCGAGCGGGCGTGGTAGCGGATGGTGGGAATCCTGTAGACCCCCTGGATCATCCACTGGGTGAACATGGTGAGGAACGCCCCGATGGCGGGGTAGGCCCCGGCGTCGGCCACCAGGTCAACGTCGAGGCCGGTGATGACGCCGTCGTTGGTCAGACCGAGCTTGGCGTACATGACCATGGCCCGACCGTGGGCCATCGACACCATGTTCTCCGAGCGCTCCTCGGTCCACTTGACCGGACGACCGAGTTCGGAGGCCAGACGCGTCGTTATGAACTGCTCGACGTAGGCCCCGGCTTTGGGGCCGAAGCCGCCACCGACGGCCGGTGCGGCCACTCGGACCTTGTCGGCATCGAGGCCGCACATGGCGACGATGGCGCCCTTCACCGCGATCGGATTCTGACTCGAAATCCAGACGGTCATCTGATCGCCGTCGGGAATGGCGAGGCAGCCGTTCGGCTCCATCGGAACACCGGCGAGGCGCTGGCTGACCACCCGAGCTTCGGTCACGTGGTCGGCGCCGGCCAGAGGATCGCCCTCGGTCTCGATCGCCGTCTCGAAAATCATGTTCGAGCCGTATTCCTCGAACAGGATCGGGGCGCCGTCTTCGAGGGCGGCTTCGATGTCGACCACCACCGGGAGCGGTTCGTAGTCGACGAACACCAACTCGGCGGCATCGGCGGCCGCCGACCGGTTGTCGGCCACCACGACGGCCACGATGTCACCGACGAAGCGGACTTTGCCCTTGGCCAACGGGGGGCGGTTCAGGGTCTCGGGGAACATGGCGAAGCCCTGGAACGAGGGCATGTCGAGCGTGTCGGCCGTCCAGACCCCCACGACTCCTTCGACGGCCTCGGCGTCGGAGGTGTCGATCGAGTTGATGCGGGCGTGGGCGTAGTCGGAGCGCACGAAGTGCACGTAACCCAGGCCCTCGATCGCCATGTCGTCGTAGAACTTGTCCTCGCCCGTGAGCAGCGTCGGGTCCTCCCGCCGAAGCACCGCATTGCCGAGAATTGAACCTTCTACTGCTGTCATGGACTGTGCTCCTCGTGATCAGTTGACGACCGGGCTGCGCCGTTGGGGTGACAGGTCAAAGCGTGCCCTGCGGCCCTCCAGTATTGCCGCAACGCAGAACACGGGTGAATTCAATGCCCGGATTTCCCGGAAAACGGAACGAGCGCCCCGGCCGCCGGAGGGTGGGTACGGCCGGAGCGCTCGCTGATTGGGGGAGAGAACGATGATCAGTTGCCGGTGGAAGGCTCCAGCGCCAGGTCCAACACCTGATCGATATTCTCCACCAGCTTGATGTCGATCCGCTCACGCACGTCGTCCGGGATGTCGTCGAGGTCGCGGCCGTTGCCGATCGGGAGCAGCACCGTGGTGATGCCGGCCCGGTGGGCGGCGAGGACCTTCTGCTTGACCCCGCCGATCGGCAGGACCTTGCCCTGCAGCGTGATCTCGCCGGTCATGGCCACGTCGGACCGCACCCGACGCCCGGTCAGCAGGCTGACCAGCGCCGTGGTCATCGTGATGCCGGCCGACGGGCCGTCTTTCGGGATCGCCCCGGCGGGGAAGTGCACGTGGATCCGACGATCCTCGGGGATCGATCCTCCCTCGGACTCGAGTTGGACGGCCACCAGGGAGGTGACGATCGACGCCGACTCCTTCATGACGTCGCCGAGCTGACCGGTGAGGATCGGCTCGCCCTTTCCGGCGACCAGGGCGGTCTCGACGAACAGCACGTCGCCTCCGGCGCCGGTCACGGCCAGGCCGGTGGCGATGCCGGGACGGTCGATCCGATCGACTGTTTCCTCCCGAGGGATCGACTTGCCCAGCAGGCGGGGCAGGTCGTCCTCGCGAACAACCACCGCTTCGGCCACCGGGTCGACGGTCGTGGCGGCGTCGCCCGCCTTGTCGCTGATCTCGACGGCCGCCTTGCGCACGATCTTGTCGAGCTGGCGTTCGAGCTGACGGACCCCGGCCTCGCGGGTGTAGTCGGCGGCGACGGTGGTGATGGCGCCGTCGTCGATCTCCAGTTCCGACGGGAGAAGCCCGTTACGCTCGATGAGCCGGGGGAGGAGATGATCGCGGGCGATCGTCACCTTCTCGGCTGTCGTGTAGCCGTCGAGGCGGATCACCTCGAGGCGGTCGAGCAGCGGGCCGGGAATGGTGTCGAGGGTGTTGGCCGTGGCGATGAACACGACGTCGGACAGGTCGAGTTCGAACTCCAGGTAGTGGTCGCGGAACGAATGGTTCTGCGCCGGGTCGAGGACCTCGAGGAGTGCGGCCGACGGATCACCGTTCCAGCCGCCGCTCACCTTGTCGATCTCATCGAGAAGCACGACCGGGTTCATCGAACCCGCCTCCACGAGGGCGTTGACCAGGCGTCCGGCCCGGGCGCCGACGTAGGTGCGGCGATGACCTCGGATCTCGGCCTCGTCCCGTACGCCGCCGAGGGCGAGGCGGACGAACGACCGGCCCAGCGAACGGGCCACGGACTCACCGAGCGAGGTCTTGCCGACGCCGGGAGGACCGACGAGGGCCAGGATGGCGCCGCCCCGCCGCCGGCCCCGGGGCCGAGGATCGTCGTCCTCGCCGGCGGCCCTGCGGGCGTCGGAACGAGCGGTCTTCAGCTGGCGAACCGCCAGGTATTCGATCAGCCGTTCCTTGACCTCGTCGAGCCCGGTGTGGTCGTCGTCGAGGATGGTCCGGGCTGCGCTCAGCTCAATGTGTTCCGCCGCACTGTTGGCCCACGGAATGTCGAACACCGTGTCGAGCCAGGTGCGAATCCAGTTGGACTCCATCGACTCGTTGCCGATGCGTTCCAACCGATCGATCTCCCGCTCGATGGCCTCGGCGGTGGCAACCGGGAGGTGGTCGGCTCCCTCGACGGTCAGCTCGGCCAGTTTCGCCCGGTACTCGTCGATGGCGTCGCCGTCACCCTGGCCCAGCTCGGACTGGATGGCGGCCAGCTGACGGCGCAGGATGGCCTCCCGCTGGTTGTCCTCCAGCCCCTCGTTGACCTTGCCCTCGATGTCGCGGCGGACGTCGACCTCGGCCAGAGCCGTGCGGGCCCACTCGGTGGCCAGCAGCAGGCGGGCGTCGATGTCGACCGTTTCCAGCAGCTTGATCTTCTGCTCGTGGGTCAGCTCCGGCCAGTAGGCGATCGAGTCGGCGAGCGGACCGGGCTTGTCGATCTTCGGGATGGCGCCGATGGCGGCGCGGCCGCCCACCCGATCGAGCAGGGTGGAGGCGAGGGCCCGGTACTCGATGGCGAGCTGCCGGATCCGGTCGGTCTGTTCACCGGGCTCGGAGTCGCTGAGTGTCGGGTCGGGAACCACCTCGGCTTCGACCCACAGGCCTCCGGTCCGACCGATCACGCCGGATCCGACGACGGCCCGATGGTGGGCCCGGAGGGTCAC
>JAOUGG010000282.1 GCA_029857855.1 Acidimicrobiia bacterium
AACCGTGGCGAAACGTTCGTTGACCACGCCCTCGTAGTAGAAGATGGCCCGGCCCGATTCGTCGTCGGTCCAGGTAATGGTTGGGAAGTCGGGGTCGGGGCGGTAGCCGCCTGTGAAGACCTCGTTGCGGGTGCCCATTGGATCGAAGAAGTAGATGGTGTTGCCGCGAGTGATGCCGTGCCGGGTTGGGCCGATGTCGATCGTGACGCCGTTGTAGGCCAGGATGTCGGCGGCACGGCGGACGTGATCCCAGTCGTCGAGCCAGAACGAGAAGTGATGGAGCGCCCCGTTGGGGCCCTGAACGAAGGCGATGTCATGGGGTTTGGCCGACCGTTCGAGGAAGGCGATCACCTGGTGGCCGCCGCCGTCGAGCAGCTGCTCGGTCATCCGGAAATCGAGGACCTCGGTGAAGAACCGGGCGATCGCCGGAACCTCCTCGGCGTGAACCAGCAGGTGGTCGATGCGGGGCGGGGCGATCCCGATCAGGCCGTCGACCATGGGCGGCGGGTTGAGGAGCGGCAGTCGACCGCCGACCTTTTCGACGTCGGCCACCAGCTCCATTTCGTGGCCGGAGGTGAGCTCGAAGCGGATCGACTCTCCCTGGCCGATCTCCTCGCCCTTGGCCACACGGCGGACGGGGTGGCCGGCGGCTTCGATCCGTGACTCGAAGTGGGCCAGATCGTCGGGGTGTTCGACCTTGAAGGCGAACCGGTCCATGCCGACCCGGGTGTCGTGGCGGATGGCCAGGCAATGGTGGTCCCGCTCATCCCAGCACTTCAGGAAAATGCGGTCATCGGTCCGTTCGGTGATGTCGAGTCCCATCACCTGCGTGTAGTACGCGGCCGCCAGTTCGAGGTCCGGACAGGTGATGTCGACGTGACTCAGGCGAAGGATTCCCATGTCACCGACGCTACATCAGGCGTTTCGCAAAGTGGGAAAGTATTCCGCATGAAGGAACGACGACCAGGTCGGCTTTGGGCGGTTGCTGACTAGAGTTGGCGCCCATGTCCGGCAATCGGCTCACCTCGGTCACCAACGCCGTGCGCCTGATCAAGTCGTTCACCTCGACCCGCACGACCTGGGGTGTCAGCGAGCTTTCCCGGGAGCTGGGGATCTCCAAGTCGTCGGTGCACCGCATCCTGGCCACCCTGACCGACGAGGGCATGTTGGAGCAGGATCCCGAGTCGGGCCGCTACCGCCTCGGGCTGGCCATGTACGACCTGGTCGCCGCGGTGCCGTCGCAGCGCGACCTCCACGAGGCGGTCCTGCTCCCGATGACCGAGCTGCGGAACCGGACCGGAGAGACGGTGCAGGTCGGCGTGCTCGACGGGCTGCAGGTCGTCTACATCGAACGGCTCGACAGCCCCAACACCCTCCGCCTGTTCACCGACGTCGGCCGGCGCAACGAGGTCCACTGCACCGGAACCGGCAAGGCGCTCCTCGCCAACCTTCCGCCCGATCGTCGTGACCGGATCCTCGGCGAGCTGGACCTGACCAAACGTACGGCCTACACCATCACCTCGCCTCGGAGGTTCCGGCAGGAACTCGACAAAGTCCGTGCCCAGGGATACGCCGAGAACCGACACGAGTCCGAGGTCGGTGTGGTTTCGATCGCAGCTCCGATCCGCGACACCGGCGGGGTGACGATCGCCGCCATCAGTGTGGCCGGACCGGCCGAACGTATGGATCCGATGCGCGGCCAGATGGCCCAGGCCGTTCAGCGGGCCGCGGGGCTGGTCTCCCACCGACTGGGTTACCGCGGAGGCGGTGAATCATGACCGGTACCGGTGTCGATGTGCTGCTCCTAGATCTTGGCGGCGTGTGTGTGCTCAGCCCCGTCGAGCTGCATCGCCGAGCCGAGGAGGGTCTCGGTTTGGAACCCGGGACGCTCGGCTGGATGGGTCCGCTCGATCCCGACGGCGACGAACTCTGGCAGCGCATGATCGTCGGCGACGGCCTGACCGAACGCGACTACTGGCACCGCCGGTCGGCCGAGATCGGCCAGCTGGCCGGGCGGGAACTGCCGCTACGGGACTACATGGCGATCATCTACACCCCGCCGTCGGACGCCATGATCCGACCCGAGGCCATAACGGTGGCCCGGGCGGCGCGGGCCGCCGGCTTCGGCGTCTCGGCACTCACCAACGATCTCCGGGCCTTCCACGGCCCCGAGTGGCACACCAGGATCCCCTTCTTCGACCTTCTCGATCACTTGGCCGACTGCTCCGACACCGACATCCTCAAACCCGACCCCCGGGCCTTTCAGCGGGCCGTCGACATCGTCGGCGTGGCTCCGGAGCGGATACTGCTCGTCGACGATCAGCCGCTCAACATCTCGGGAGCCGAGGCGTTCGGCATGCAGGTGCACTGGTTCGACGTGGCCGAGGCCACCCGATCGTGGCGGGACGTCGCCGACCGCCTCGGCCTCACGGTCGATCTCACTGTCGATCACAGCGCCGATCACAGCGCCAATCACACTGTCGATCAAACTGTCGATCAAACTGTCGATCAAACTGTCGATCACACCGCCGACGCCGATGATGACGCCTGATTTGCTCGACGAACTGGCGTCGGAGCTGTGGCGGGCCGAACAGTCAGGTGGCGCCGTCGAGCTGCCCTCGAGTCGATTCCCGGGGTTCTCCTGGGACGACGCCCGCCGGGTGGCCCGCGCCGTCGATGAGCTCCGGCTGGCCGGCGGGCACCGTCTCATCGGCTACAAGCTGGGCTGGACCTCGGCGGTTATGCGGGAGGCACTTGGTATCGACCGGCCGAACTGGGGCACGCTGTGGGACCACCAACAGGTCGACGGCGTGATCGACGTGTCGACGTTGCGGCACCCGAAAGTCGAACCCGAGCTGGTCTACCGGGCAGGTCGGGACCTGTTCGGACCGGACGTCGATCGGGAGACGGTGCTCGAAACCGCCGACGGTTGGGCGCTCGGTCACGAGATCGTACATCCCCGCTTTCCCGACTTCGGGTTCACCTGGCTCGACAACACGGCCGACAACTCGTCGTCGCAGGCCATCGTGGTCGGTTCGTTCGAAACCATCGACGGCGATCCTGCCGACGTCGAGATCGACTTCGGCAGCGGCCACGCTTCGCGTTCCGGCCGGGGCGACGCGGCCATGGGGTCACCGGCTGAGGCGGTGGCTTGGCTGGTGCGGTCGCTTCACGGTGAGGGCACGGGCCTGCGGGCTGGTGACATCGTGTTCACCGGTGGGCTGGCGAAACCGTTCGACCTCCAACCGGGCGACCACTATCATCTCCGGGCGATGGGACTCGACGACGTCAACTTCGAGGTCACGGCTCGATGAGTGACCCGGCCACCGAGGCGGCGTCGATCCTGCTTGCGGCACGTCGCACCGGCCGGACGATCCCGGTCTTGCCCGAGTACGTCAAGCCCGGCACGTTCGCCGACGGGTACCGCATCCAGGATCAGCTCCTTGATCTAGACGGCCGCGCCGTCGCCCTGGTGAAGATCGGCTGTACCACGGCGGAGACCCAGCGGATCATGAACCTCGACGAGCCCATCGCCGGCTGCCTGCCGGCTGACGCCGTCCATCGGTCCGGGGCAGTGCTCCCGGTTGGCGACTTTCACCATCCGCCTCTCATCGAGTGCGAGTTCGCCATGCGCCTGGGATCCGATCTCGATCCGGGTCGGCCGGTCGTCTCGGCAGCCGATGTGATCGCCATGGCCGATGCCGTGGCCCCGGCGCTCGAGCTGGTCGACGGCCGCTACGACCACCAGCTCGGTATCGACGGCCCCAGCGTCGTTGCCGACAACTCGATGGCCACCGCGGTGGTTCTCGGCCAACCGGTTGCGTTGGACGGCGGGTTCGACCCCGGCCGGCTGGCGGCGACCACTGTCCGCCTGACCGAGTCCGACCCCGACAGTGGCGTCGGCGTCGGCGTCGACGGCGATGGCAGCGGCGACAATGTCGTGACCGAAGGTGTCGGGGCGAACGTGCTCGGGGATCCGTGGCGGTCCTTTCACTGGGCCCTCGGCCATTTGGCCGATCGTGATCGAGCCGTGGCCGCCGGAACCTGGGTCATCACCGGTAGTTGCTCGGGAGCACCGGCCGCGCCACTCGACCGGCGGCTGACCGCCCGCTTCGATGGCCTTGGGGCCGTCTCGGTGACCATCACCGCCGTATGAAGAATTGAAGCAAAAAGCGAGGTTCAACCTCGCTTTTTGCTTCAATTGTTGCCGATGTCGGATTTCGTCAAGCCTCGCGGTGCGTTTCCCCACCTTCGAACCGTCGGAGGAGTGGTCTACGTGTCGGGCACGAGCGCCCGCCGAGCCGACAACACGATCGCCGGCGCAGAGGTCGACGAGATGGGCACGACCGACCTCGACATCGGCGTCCAAACGACGGCGGTCCTCGAGAACATCGAACGGTTGTTGGCCTCCGTCGGGCTGGACCGGACCCACCTGGTCGACGCCACCTCGTTCCTGGTCAACATGAACGACTTCGGCGGCTACAACCGGGCGTGGGCCGAGTTCTTCGACGGGGTCAAGGCGCCGGCGCGAACGACGGTCGCCGTCCACCAGCTCCCGCACCCCCATCTGCTGATCGAGATCAAAGCGACGGCGGTCGACCCCCGTTTCGTCGCCGGCCGTTCGGCGTCGGCTGGGGAGATCGGCTGATGACCACCGACGGCGGCCCCCGCCTGGCCCACCCGCCGAGGGTCGACATGCACGCTCACTTCTATCCGCTGATGACCCGGAAGGAGGCGGCCAGCCTCGGGCTCGGCCAGGCGACGCCGTGGCTGCGGGACAACGGCGACGGGACCGGCCACATGATGGTCGGCGAACACGAGTACCGCCCGGTACAGGCGCCGTTGTGGAGCCCGACGGCCAGGATCGCCGAGATGGACGCCCACGGCGTCGCCGTTCAGGTGATGTCGGCCACGCCCATGCTGTTCGCCTACGCCGCGGAACCGAAGCGGTCGTTGCGGTGGGCGGCCTGGATCAACGATCTGGCGGCCGAGATGGCCGAGGCCGATCCGGTTCGGTTGCGGACCCTGTGCCAGGTCCCGCTGCAGGACGTCGACGCCGCTTGCACCGAAGTTCGGCGGGCCAAGG
>JAOUGG010000283.1 GCA_029857855.1 Acidimicrobiia bacterium
GCGCGCTCTGCCGCGGAGGGACTGATCCGAGCCGATCACGGCCTGCGATTCGCCGATGTCAACGGCCACAAGGTGCTCGGTCTCCTGGCCCTTGCCGCAGGCGAATGGAGAGAAGCCGCCGATGAGTTGGTCGCGGCGTCGGCTCTGAGCGAGGAAGCCGGCATCCGGCATCCCGGCGTCGACCGGGAGCTGCCGGACGTGGTCGAGGCGGCTGCGTTCGCCGGAGACCTGGATGTGGCGGCGACCCACCTCGAGCGACTCGAGCGCGAAGCGGCGACGGTCCGGGGCCCCTGGCCCGATGCGGCAACTGTACGGGCCAGAGGTGCACTTCTCCTGGCGCGCGGCGAAGGTGACGAGGCGGCCGATTTGCTGGGGGAGGCAATGGCCCGGTTCGACCAGCTCGGCTTCGGGCCCGACGCAGCTCGCAGTCGCCTCCTCCAGGGTCGCGCTCTTGCTCGGGCCGGCCACCGTTCCCGAGCGGCTCAGGCACTCGCCGACGCTCACCAACGGTTCACGAGGATCGGAGCGGTTGTGTGGCAGCAGAAGGCGGCGGCGGAGCTCGAACGCGTGGCACCGGGGCGCGTGTCCGGGACATTGACCAAGACCGAAGCCGCCGTGGCGGCGCTCGTCGGCGATGGCCGACGAAACCGTGAGATCGGCGAAACTCTCTTCATGAGCGTCGCCACGGTCGAGGCCCATCTGACGCGCATCTACCGCAAGCTCGACATTCGGTCGCGCACCGAGCTGTCGCGACTCGTCGCGGGTGGCGACCTTGCGCTCTCGGACCACGACGAAGGGGCCGCATCGGGCCAACAGTGATCGCCGGGGTGATGTAGGGGAATCCCGCTACCGGGCGGTGAGGCCGATCATTACGTTCACCTACATGACAACCACCCGGCTCGAACCCAGCAGCGGCGCCCACGATGCCCTCGCCGCCCCGCCCCGCCCGGGCGGAGCGCTCGGCAGGGTCGACACCATCTGCTTCCTGATCGCGGCGATCGTGGTGCTCGACACGCTTGGAGCGGTGGCGATGGGAGGCGTGCAGACGATGAGCTGGCTGCTCATCGTCGCGGTTCTCTTCTTCTTTCCCGCCGGCCTGGTCGTCGCGGAGCTCGGATCGACGTTCCCGGACCAGGGTGGACCCTACCGCTGGGTCCGGCTGGCGTTCGGTCGCCGCGCCGGCGCGTTCGTCGCACTGTCGTATTGGGGCGACACCACCGTCTGGGTCGGAGGTTCGCTGGCCATCACCGCAGTGGCGGTCGTCGACCATCTCATCGTCGAGGTGGCCGGGATTGCAGCAATCGTCCTGGCGGTTGCGTTCATCTGGGTCGCCACGTTGCTCGCCGCAGCACCCCTCCGCACCGGGAGACGATTCCCGGTCATCGGGGCCGCCGTTCAGGTCGGCCTGCTCGCCGTCTTCACGACGACGGTCGGTTTGTATGCCGTGCGCCACGGAGTACAGGGGGTAACCGTGTTCGATGCGATTCCGAGTTGGGCGGGTGCACTCGTCGTCGCCCCGGTTCTCGTCTACAGCTTCCTGGGGCTCGAGCTCCCGTCGGCGGCTGCAGGCGAGATGAAGGACCCGCAGGCGGATGTCCCCGCGGCCATCGCCCGAGCCGGCATGATCGTCACAATTCTCTACAGCGTCCCGATTCTCGCCATCCTGCTCGTCGTCCCCGCCGCAGAGCGGACCGGGCTCACGGGGTTCATCGACGCCATCGACACGGTCTTCACCGTGTACGGACCCGCCGCCGGGGCCATGCGGACGCTGGCGGGCATCGCCTTCGTCTGGGTGCTCCTCACCAACGCGCAGACCTGGCTGATTGGATCGACTCGAGCACAGGCGGTCGCCAGCGCCGACGGGGCCGGCCCCGCAGCGCTTGGTCGCATCGCCGATCGCACCGGGACCCCACTGCGGTCCACGACGATCTCCGGGATCGGCGCCACCGTCACCGCCTTGGCCGCGTTCGCGGTGGCGGGAAACGACAACGACACACACTTCGTGCTCGTCCTCAGCGTGTCCATTGCGATGCTCGCCATGAGCAACCTCCTGGTGTTCCCGTCTCTCGTCCGCCTCCGTATCTCCCACGCCGATCTCGTCCGACCGTACCGGGTTCCGGGCGGCGCCATCGGAGCGTGGCTTGCGTCGGGACTGGCCACAGGTTGGGTCGCGCTGGCGATCGTTGCCGTTCTCTGGCCTGGACTCGGCACGTCGTCGCCCGACGCCCACCTCCCGCCGGGATTCGTCGGGAACCGTCTCGGCTTCGTCGTGGCTCAGTTCATTCCACTTGTTCTCGTCGGGGCGACGGCCGTCCTCTTTGCTCACACTGGTGAGCGGCGTTCGCACCGGATGCCCGTGGTGACGAGCCCGGAAGCCACGGTCACCTCACCATGACCGCGGTTGCTCGCACCACGCCGGTCAGGTTCATCGATGCACCGTTCGCTCGGGCCGCCGATGAGTTCCTCGCCGAACGAACCGCACACTTCTCGGTGCCTGGACACAAACGCAACCCGCTGCTCGTGGGCGACGATCCGCTGCTCCTGGCGGACATGCCCCACCTCTGTGGTGTCGACGACATGCGCCTCAGCCGCGACCTTCTGGGCCGGGCCGAGCGGCTGGCAGCTCAGGCCTGGGGCGCGGCCCACACCCTATTCACGGTTTCGGGGTCGACCCATCCCAACCAGGCGGTGTGCCTGGCCGCCGGGTCCCCAGGCGACGAGGTCATCGTGGCGCGGACGTCCCACCGGTCCGTCTATGCCGGGCTGGTGTTCGCCGGGCTCGAACCGGTCTGGATCAGTCCCGACGTCGACCCCGTGACGGGCCTGGCGCTGGGGATGCCCGTCGAGCGCGTCGAGCGGGCGCTGGTTGAGCACCCGAGGGCGAAGGCCGTGATGCTCGTCGAGCCCTCCTATCTGGGCCTGACCTCCGACATTCCCGCCATTGTCGAGGCAGCCCACGCCCACGGTGTACCGCTCGTCTGCGACCAGGCGTGGGGAGCCCACTTCGCCTTCCACCCTGGGCTGCCCGACTGTGCCGTGTCGCTCGGAGCCGATGCGGTCATCATGAGTGCGCACAAGACCCTCACCGCCTTCTCCCAGGGCGCCATGCTCCATGTGTCCGACCGCGGCCTCCTCGATGTCGACAGGACCAGAGCGTGTTTCGAGGCGTTGCTCACGACCAGCGCCTCCGGAGCGATCTACGCCAGCCTCGACCGAGCCCGGGCACTCATGGAGGAGCGTGGAACGGTACTCGTCGAGCACGCGCTGCGCCTGGCCGATGGGTTCCGTGAGGAGGTCGGCGGCTGGTGCGGCGCACGGTGTCACGACGCAGGCATGATCGCGTACCCTTCCGTGGGAGGCGTCGATCCCCTCAAGCTGGTCGTGGATCTGAGTGCCACCGGTGCCGACGGGTTTCAGATCGAGCGGGATCTCCGTGACGACGGTGTGGTTCTCGAGTTCGCCGATCGCACCACGCTGGTGCCGCTGTTGACGATCGGCGATGACGAGCGGTCGGTGGCAAGGTTGACATCGTCGTTGAAGCGCTCCCTGGCGCGGTGGGCAGGCACAGCCACGGCAGATCGCAAGGCGACGTCGTCCTGGCGAATAACCCCGCAGCCCGTGTTGACGCTGCGCGACGCATTCTTCGCTCCTCGCCAGAGAGTGTCTTGGCGACGCGCTGTGGGACGCGTGGCTGCCGAGATCGTGTCGCCCTACCCTCCGGGAATCCCGGCCCTCGCTCCGGGCGAGCTGATCACGAGTGGCCTCCTTAATGTACTACGAGGCGAAGTCTCGGACGGCACCCGGATGGCCGGGCCGTCCGATCCGAGCCTGGAGACGCTGGTCGTCGTCGCCGAGTCGTCGGCGCCCGAGGGATCCAACTGAAAGGTCGGCGCGCCATTGACAACACTGACCGCATGTCGAGATGCTGCGGCGCCCCGATCGCTTCGCACAGACCCGTTTCGGCGTTGCGCCCTCGGCAGGATTCGAACCTGCGCACACGGCTCCGGAGGCCGATCCACAGGGTTTGTCGTGTGGGGCTCGGAAACTCTGTCGTGCCTGGTCAGGCTGCATTCTGGTGTTCGTTGATAAGGCCGTCGCATCGGGTCGATCTGAGTGCGATGACGGTCGCTGGTGGTGGCTTGTCACGGGCTTCCGGTGGTCGCAGGTCACTTCCGAGCGGTCTGGTGCGGGGTCGATGTCGTTGTTGCGTGGGATCTGCCATACGGTTGTCTGGCCGATCTGGTGTCCGAGTCCGATGAGCTCACCATGGATGCGTCGGTATCCCCACGTTGGGTTCTCGGTGGCGAGTCGCACGATCAGTCGGCGGAGCCCGACGGGCGTTGGTGGTCGACCGGGACGCCGACGTGGTGGATGGGTCCAGTGCCGGGCAATGCGTCGTTGGTGCCAGCGCAGCAATGTGTCGGGGGTGACGATCCAGCCTTGGCGGAGCCGGCGGGGAGTGCTGCGGCGATCGCGGCGAGCAGAGTCCGGTCATCATCGTTGACAGCTGGCCGTCAACTTGGCGGCGGAGTACCTGAAGCTGGTGGCGTAGGACGATGATCTCGAGGTCTTTGGAGCGGCCAGACCGGACCGCAAGGCGAGCTAGGGCGGACAGGAACTGGTAGAAGATGTGGAACACGAGGATCCACGATGGCGCCATAGCGCCTGGTCGGCACCCACGCGCGAGTTTCTGAGCCCTACAGGGTTTTCGAGCCCCACAGGCTTCGCCAGCCGCAAGAGCTGGGCAAACTGGGAACCGCTGTGCTCGACGCGCTGCTCGAATCAGAACGTGGATCGCCGTAACCGGAGACCAGATCGCCCGGAGGCTAGCTGGAGTGGTCTGGATGAGGTACGGCGACCACTTCGAGTTCCTCGATTGCGGTGAAGTCCCGGGGGTTGCAGGTGTGAAGAGGGAGGTCGTTGGCCACGGCGATGGCGGCGATCATGGCGTCGTAGGCGCGGGCGGCTGGTTTGCGTCCTGCCCTGCGCAGGCCGGCGGCGACCCGACCGAAGCTTCGAGCGGCGTTGGCGTCGAACGGTAGTGGTTCGAAATCGGCTTCGGCTTGTTGGAGGTGG
>JAOUGG010000285.1 GCA_029857855.1 Acidimicrobiia bacterium
GGTCATGAACGTCGAGCGAGTGATCGACTCTGCCCCGCCGTCCAGCAGTCTCGAGGTCTGGCAGGTCGTGCCCCTCACTGGCGAATTGATCCACGGACCGTTGATGTTCACTCTCGACCCTATTGACTGCACCGAGATCGACCAGATGTTCACCGCCGCTGGCCAACCGTGGCCTGCGGACACGCCGCTGTCGAGGCTGTTCGGCGCCGGTCTGGTCGCCGACGACACCGGGGTCAGCTCCATCTTCGCCGACGGCACCATCGAGCTGATCGACGAACCCGCAGTGGTGGCCTTCGCCGTCGCACCCAGCGCGGTCATCGTGTACCAGGGCGCCGACGGTGACATCCGGGTCCAAGACACCGACGGCGGAACCGCCACGCTCGTCGAGCAGCCCAGTGACGGGAGCCTTCGGCTGTTGTCGGTCCTGCGCTATCCCACCGCCGACGACGTCCGGATCGCGTACGCGCTGCGAACCACCGAAGGAGCCCAGGAGACCGAACGGGTCGCGCTCATGAGTCTGGCCGACCCCAGCGATGTCATCGACCTCGCCGTCACCGGCGGCATCGAAGACGGAGTGAGGTCGATTTCGGCTGCCGACGCGACACTGCTGGTCCAGATCGGGTTCGCCGGCATCGTCGAACATCGAGTGTTCACCCCGGCCGGCGAACAGGAACCAACCGGGTTGGCCGCCGCCCCATGCCAGCCAAGCGACGCCGGCGGCTGCGCCTGGGACCTGCATCTCACCGGCGACGGCGAGGTCGTCTACTTCCGCCGTGGTCCCAGTGGCGCAGAGGTTGTGCTGGCCGACGCGCAGAGCGGCGCCGAGATCGCCACCGTGGCCATCGACACCGAGGCGATCACCCTCGACGTCGTCGGACGCCGAGTCATCGTCAACCGCGACGCCGGCAGCGACGACGTCGGCTCCCCCACCCTGATCGACTTCGGACCGACCGACCCCCTCGTCGTGGACCTACCCGTCACCGGCAACACGACCCTGCTGCGAGACTGACCCAAATGCCTCCGCGACCCGGACCGATCTCGGCCGCCTTACCGACAGCGACGATCACGACCCGTCCGCCGGGTGCTGATCTCGACACCGGCGGATCGGCTGGCATGGCGCGATGCAGGACCGCACTCGTCGGCATCGTCGCGCTCGTGGCTGCAGCGTGTTCTGCTGCGCCGGAGGCACAGCCACCGCCGCCAGAGCCCCACGAGATCACCGCAGCACTCACCGAAGCCATGACCGTGCTCGAGCCAGACCAGGTCACGATGCTGCGCACCGGTGACAGACGTCGTCGGATCGAGTATCGGCGCGGCGCATTTGCGAGCGCCAGCGCAGAACACTGCTCGTATGAGATGAACCCCTGCAGAGCACTCGACGACGACGCCGCCGCCGACATCGATCGCATCGCCGCCGCGCTCGACGTCGGAAGAACCGACTTCGCAGGCGTCGATCGCGTCATCTACTCCTCAGACGGCGCCGTGATGCAAGCAGAGTTCCACTACTACTATCTCTTCGGCAGCGAGGTGTTCATCTACGAACCCGGCTACCACCTCCCCCCAGACGAGCCCGGCCGCGAACGCGTCTACACCGCCATCGACCAGAACTGGTATCTGGCGACCGTCGACTGGCTCTAGCTGACGAACACGCCGCGACCGTCCGATGGCGCGACGGGTCGGGTAACGGCCCCCCGTCCGTCTTGGTGCCAGCCAACGGCCTCCCGACCCAGCATTAGCAATCCATTTGCAGAGCGACACCCCCCGAGTTCTACACCCCTCTGACCAGGCACAACGCGACCCCACCAGAAGGAGGCAGGACATCAGCCCCCACCTCCGACAGGCCGACAAAACCCCAGGCCACAGGCCTGCAGCTCCCTGCGGCCCGACACACCGAAGCTCCGGCCGAGACGTGTGCAACGCTCTGACAAGGGCAAACGCGAATTGAAATGTGTCGGAGGGGGGATTACAACCCTTAACCCACGCCATCGGAGTGACTGGCTTGCGCTGACGCTGGCTGCGTAGTTGCTGGTCATCTGCTCCGCAACGGGCTCGCCGGCGCATCCCCGCGGCTGCCCAGGGGGATGTGGCGTATGTGAACTCGGCGCCCTTCACGGTCAGGGCAGGACCACGAGCTTGCCGGTGGCTCGGCCGGCTTCCATGTCGGCGTGGGCCTCGACGATTTCGTCGAGTCGGTAGGTGCGGTGGATCGGCACTCGGGCCTGGCCGGCAGCGACCGCGTCGAGGAACTCTTGCAGCACGGCGGGCGGGAGGTCGCTGGCGTCGCCTCCGTATGCGGTGAGGCGCACCCCTCGTGGGAGGTACTCGATCGGGTAGAAGTCGCGAACGGTCCACTGGTTGGACAGCATGCCGGTGAAGCACACCACGCCGTGGACCCGTGTCGCCCGCAGCGTGTCGGGCAGCGTCGGGGTCCCGATGAGCTCGAGCGCAGCATCGACACCGTCGGGCATGAGCCGGCGGACCTGGGCGGCCACATCACCGTCGTCCACCAACGGATGCTGCACACCGATGTCGGTGAGGGCGTCGACCCGGGCCGGGTCGCGTGTGGTGGACAAGACCGTCATCCCGAGGCGGCGAGCTAGCACTGCGGTCACCATGCCGATCGAAGAGGTGCCGCCTCGGATCAGGATCGACTGGCCGGATTGGGCATCCAGTCCGATGGTGAGCGATCCGTATGACGTCTGCAGCATCTCGGGCACTGCACCGACGGTGGCCCAATCGAGATCGCTGGCGAACGGCACCGTCTGCCGGACCGGCACACAGGTGTACTCGGCATAGCCGCCGTCGAAGGTGCGGCCCATGCCGCCCATCAACGCAGCAACCTGGGTGCCGGGATCGAGCTCGCCCCCTGGGCACTGCACAACAACACCGGTTGCTTCGATGCCAAGCACTCGCGGGAAGGTGACCCCTTCGGCGAGCCCGAGCCGGGTGTGTAGCTCGGACCGGTTGAGCCCGAACGCTTTCACCTTGATGAGTACCTGGCCAGGCTCGGGCACTGGCACCGGCAGCTCACGGATCTGCAACGCTTCGGGCGGCCCGGGCGCATCGAGCACCGCCGCCCGCATCGAATCCGAAGTCTCGGCCATCACCGTGCAGCCTCCCGCTGGTTTGCGATGTGCTGCCGCACCTCGCACAGCGTGGACTCGAACGCAGCGAGCCGGTGGGGCGACACGGCATCTCCCAGCCGGAGTGCAAGTTCGTCCGAAAATGAGGCCTTCGCCGCAGCGAGCTCGCGTCGGCCGCCGGGGGTGAGCATGAGCACCGATGATCGAGCGTCGTTCGGATTGGGCGCCCGATCACACCACCCGGCGCCCTCGATGCGATCGACCAACTTGCTCACGCCGCCCACCGTGATCGACAAGGCCTCGGCGATGTCGGCGACTCGACAGTCCTCGACGCGGTCGATGACCTGCATCGGTTCGAACCACGACAACGGCAGGTCGTGGTCGCTGCGAAGCCGGCGATCAACCAACTCCCAGAGCTCGGTCTCCAACCGCACCAGATCACTGAACAAGACCGAGAACTCGACCGGCGAGCTCGAAGACGATCCATCTTTAGATTCCACGGAATCAATCGTAGCGCATGGTGGTTACTTTCCACGGAAGCTAACCAGGAAGGACTACCGGCATGGCCGACACCAAAGACCAGATCCGAGAACTGCTCGCCACCTACGAACGATCGCTCAACACGAGCGACGCCGACCTCGCCGCATCGAGCTACACGCCCGACGGCATCTTCATGCCCACCACCCTGCCAACCGTCACCGGAACCAACATGGCCGACGGGTACCGCCAGATCTTCGAGGCGATCCGCCTGGACGTCACGTTCACCATCGACGAACTCGTCGTCACCGGCCAAGACACCGCCTACGCCTTGACCCGGAGCAACGGAACGCAAACCCTGCTCGCCACCGGGGACGAGTCCGCCGAGTCCAACCGCGAGATCTTCCTCTTCCACCGAACCGACACCGACGGCTGGAAGATCGCCCGCTACATGTTCAACAAGCCCGCATGAGCACCGTGCTCCACGTCCTCGCCGTCCTGCGCACGCCCATCGACCAGACATCGTTCAGGAGAAGGCGAGCAGCGCTCGACCCTTCACTGCCATGGGCTCGAGCGACACGAAGGATCGACACGCACTTCCAGTCGACCGGGTCGAGCATTTGTTCGAGTATCGGAGGGGGGATTGCAACCGTTAACCCACGCCGCCGCAGCAACTGGTTGCCGCTGACCCTCGCAGCCTGACAGCTGGCGCCTGCGCTGACCACAGCGTCAGGGCGGAGTATTCGGCACCCACAGGTTCTCGACCCGCCCAGTTCGGTGCTCCAAGCACGACGGTGGCCAACTTCTGGCGCTCGGTGTCAGCCTGGCCCACCAGGATGGCCGTGGGGGACCTCTCTACGCGGGGGTGGCGGCGAGGGTCACGCGGTCTATGGCGGTGCGGGCTTGGGCCAGGACAGCCGGGTCGTCGTGGAGGATGTAGGCGGTGTTCGCAGCGATGACGAGCGCGTTGAGCTCGAACACGAGGGTCGCCACGTCGGTGTCGTCGCGCAACTCACCGAGGTCAACAGCTTCGTTTGCGGCGTCGGTGAGCACGCTGATCCAGTCCTTCTGGTTGGCGGCGACCGGTGGGGCACGTCACGCACAGGAGGGTGCACGCCTCGCACTGGGACGGCGGTCTTCAAGGGTTCCAGAGGTGGACGACTCCGAGAACATGGCGTTCTGGTTCGGGGGGAGGGCTGTCGCCGAAAACGTCGACGAGCAGCGCAGCGATGACGGGGTGCAGCCGCTCCTCGACGAACCGGTCACAGTCGGCCTCGTTCTCCCACACGTCTACATAGCGAAGCCCGCCGTTCGGCCCCTCGGTCGCGAGATGCTCCGAGCGAGCCTGGAACCCGGACCGTTTCAACCAATGGCTCGCCGACACATGGCGCCGCCTCCTACTCCAGGACCCCACCGATTGACGCCCAGCTCCGCACCGTCACTGCCGGCCCCACCGGCGAACTAAGAGCAGCCGTCCAGGCGATCGACACCCCACA
>JAOUGG010000284.1 GCA_029857855.1 Acidimicrobiia bacterium
TGACGCCCTGCAGCCCGGCTTCCGGCTTGATGAGAACCCGGTGGGCCATGACCGAGTTGGCCACCGCCTTGATGTCATCGTCGGTCACGTAGATCCGCCCCTGGGAGGCGGCACGGGCACGGGCGACTCGCTGGAGGCTGAGCGTGCCCCGCGGCGAGAGGCCGAGGGCCACCGCCTGATGCCGGCGACTGGCGTCGGCCAGGTCGATGAGATAGTTGCGAAGCTCCGGCGCGATCTGGACGGCGGTGACCATGCGGGTCATCGTCGTGATGTCCTGCAGGCTGGCCACGGGCCGGAGCCGGTTGACCACACCGTCGACCTCGTGGGTCTGGAGCATCTGCAGCTCGTCCGAGCGGGCCGGATAGCCGACGGAGATCTTCATCTGGAAGCGGTCGAGTTGGGCCTCGGGCAGGGGATAGGTGCCTTCCTGCTCGATCGGGTTCTGCGTGGCCACCACCATGAAGGGGGAGCTCAGGGTGTGCGTGACACCGTCGACCGTGACCTGCGACTCGGCCATCGCCTCGAGAAGTGCGGACTGGGTCTTCGGTGACGCCCGGTTGATCTCGTCGGCCAGCACCAGCTCGGTGAAGATCGGGCCCGGCCGGAACTCGAACGACGAGGAGTTGCGATTCCACACGTTCACACCGGTGACGTCGGCCGGAAGCAGATCGGGCGTGAACTGGATACGGCCGATCTTCGCGCCGACCGACGCGGCCAGCGCCTTGGCCAGCAGGGTCTTGCCGACGCCGGGGACGTCCTCGACGAGGATATGGCCGCCCGACATCAGACAGAGCAGGGTCTGCTCGACGACCTGCTGCTTGCCGCGGATGACCTGTTGGATGTTGTCGCGGATGGTGGTGAAGGCCGATGCGAACTGATGAGCTCGGGTTTCGTCGAACAGTGCGGCCTCAGTTGTGCTCACTGACAGGTTCCTCCGGGAAAATTTGCCTAACACCTGAGGTTATCGGCCCATAGGCGCGATAGGGAATCGGGATTGGCAAGACTAGACGCTTATCACCGGCTGGAAACGTCGGGGCGGAGCGGGCTGGGCGGTTGTGCGGTCAGCCGGGCCAGGCTCGGCGCCATTCGAGCCACAACACGAGGTCGTCGGGGGCGATGCCGCCATCCACGCCCGAACCGTCGCCGCCGTACGCGGTCACCAGGCGAAACCGCAGCCAGTCGGCGTCGGGAAGGGGGAGGAACGGGCGGCTCCGCCACCAGCGGTTCGGTACGAGGGAGCGGTAGGAGCCGATGGCGGTCGACCACAGATCGGGTCGGCTTCGCAGGGCGACCGCGGCACGGAACATGATCCGTAGCTCGGCGATCGCATGTGTCACTTCGGGATGTCCTTCCACGGTCCCCGGTCGGCTCTCGGCTCCTTCGGCAGGCCGAGCACCATTTCACCGATGATGTTGCGCTGCACCTGGCTCGTGCCGGCGTAGATGGTGCCCGCCCTCGCGTTGAGGAAGGTGCCGATCCAGGAGCCGGAGTCGTTGGGGGCCCCGGGTCCGTCGGTCGAGAACGCGCTGGAGGGAAACTTGCCCTCGATGTGCAGCGCGTCGGCTCCCAGGATGTCGACGGCCAGTTCGGTGACGATGCGATGGTATTCCGACCAGTACAGCTTGAAGATCGAGGCGTCGGCGCCCGGATGTTCGCCCGAGAGGAAGCGGGTGAGGGTCCGCATCCCGATGTAGCGCATGATCTCGACCTTCGAGTAGCACCACGCCAGGCGTTGGCGGATCAGCGGATCGGTGTTGCGGCCACGGTCCTTGGCCAGCTGGAACAATCGGTCGATCTCGGTGGCGAAGGCCACGGGATTCGTGGCCGCGGCCTCGCCCCGCTCGTAGCCGAGGAGGGTCATGGCCACCGCCCACCCGCCGTTGACCTCTCCGACGACGTTCTCCCGTGCGGTGCGGGCCTCGGTGAAGAAGACCTCGTTGAACTCCGACTCACCGGAGATCATTTTGATCGGTCGGACCTCGACACCCGGCTGGTCCATCGGACACAACAGGAAGGTGATGCCCCGGTGCTTGACCTCATCGGCGTTGGTTCGGGTCAGGACGAAGATCCAGTTGGCCAGGTGGCCGGCCGATGTCCAGATCTTCTGACCGTTGATGACCCACTCGTCTCCGTCGAGCTCCGCCCGGCAGCCGAGGTTGCCGAGGTCGGATCCGGCGTTGGGTTCCGAGTAGCCCTGGCACCATAGGTCCTCGCCCGAGATGATGCGGGGAAGAAAGTGCTTCTTCTGATCCTCGGTGCCCCACTGGATGATCGTGTTGCCAACCATCTGGATGCCGAACACGTCGTTCGGTCCGCCGGTCGGGACTCCGGCCTTCTGGAACTCCTCGGCCATCACGACCGATTCGAGCGCGGACAGGCCGGCTCCGCCATACTCGGTCGGCCAGGTCGGGGCCAAGAGCTGATTGTCTCGCAGCGTCTCCCGCCACTTGGTGGTGAAGGCGTGGGCGTCATCGGCGTTCAGTGCGCCGATACCGGTCCAATCGGGTGGGAGGTGTTCGTCGAGGAACTCGCGGATCCTGGTTCGGAACGTATCGGCGTCGGAGGAGAATTCGGGCTGCACGCCTCCGACACTACCGCCGCCGGTCGTTCAGGGTGAAGCTGAACGACTGGTGGGTCGGCAATGGCAGGGCTGGATGCCCGCACACCGGGCGGCGACGCCCCGTCCGACTGCCGTCCGGCGGATATTCAGTTTTCAAGGAGCAGTCGGAGGATTGATTCGGTCACGGCGCCATTGCCGCAACCGGATTTCTCCGCATCGGGGAAGGCGTTGCCCGCCGGTCGGGCCAGGTGGTGGCGTGGAGGCGACCATCGGGTGTACAGATGGCGAGCCGGCGGGTGTCGGCATGGAGTTCCACGGACCAGCTGCCCTCGTGCACGTCGTGGTGATGGCGACGACACAACGGGATCAGATTGCACAGATCGGTCGGGCCACCGTGTTCCCACTCGTGAATGTGGTGGAGCTGGCACCATGACACCGGGCGGTCACACCCGTGCCAGGCGCAGGTTCGGTAGGTCGCTCGGACAGCCTGCCATTGGGCGTCGGTGGCGGTTCGATATCGGCGACCGACGTCGACCGCGGCTGAACGTCTCCCAATCGACGACCACACTGATATGAGGGCGACCGGATCGGCTGCGCTGCCGGCCGGTCAACAGCCCGAAGGCCGCATCTGCGGCCAGGCGGCTGTCTTTCGTAACGCCGCCTTCGTTGGCCATGCGGGTGAGCTCGACTTCGACCGATCCGATTATCGCCTCGTATCGTTCCGGGTCGAACTCGCCGTGGACATGGCCCATCCCCGCTCGCTCGTCGAACCAATGCTTCCACGACGACCGGGCCTGCCGCAGTTTCGTGTCGCCCAAGCCGGAATCACCATGAACCCGTTCCGCCTCCCGGCGAATCTGCTTGGCAAACACGTCGACAGGTAGCGAGGAGGCAGCGTCGATCAGCTCAGGAGTATCCATCAGCAGCAGCTCGTCATCGGACAACCCCGTGATCGCTGCCGAGATCGCGGGGACCAGGGCACCTGGCCCGATGGTGCCATGGTTCTCGTGCCGATGCTGCGAGCGCGGATGCGGGCCACGAACCCGCACCTCGATCAACGGATCGTCGACGCCGTAGCGCCGGACCCTCAGGCCGCCTGCTGGGACAGGTAGGGGGTCCACGACTCCGGTACGGTGCCGGCCGCCACCTTGACCCACACGTACTGGGTTGGCACCGTCGGCCGGGACTGCAGTTTCAGCGAGCAGTCCTTCAGGAGCCGGTCGCCCTTGTAGGTGTTGCATCGCCGGCAGCACGCCACCACGTTGTCCCAGGAGTGCGGTCCGCCTTTCGACCGGGGAATGACGTGGTCGATGCTCTCGGCTGAGCGACCGCAGTACTGGCAGCGGCCGCTATCGCGGGCGAAGACGGCCCGGCGGCTCAGCGGTGCGGTTCGTTTGTACGGCACCTTGACGTAGTAGCGAAGGCGCACCACGGAGGGAACCACCATGTTGAGCGCGGCCGACGACCAGACATCACCGGATTCGGCGAGCACGTCGACCTTCTCGCTCAGCGCCAGGATGAGGGCGCGACGACAGGACACCACGCCGATCGGTTCATACGATGCATTCAAGACCAGGGCCCGACCCATCGCACCACAGTAACGCACCGTCCTGTTGGCCAAGAACGCAATATCGGAAATGTGATCTGGTGTTCACCTCGATTCACTTCGATCCTTGACCGGGCCAATCCGGTCGACCGTCGTCGGCAACGACCGGAAGAGACCGAAGGAACGCTTCGACGACCGTGTCCAGTTCCATTCGGAAGGGTGGATCGTTCGGCCCGAACCCGGCGCGCACATCGGCCGCGGCATGGGGCGGCGCGCCAAGCGAGCGCCGGTCGATGGGCTGATCACCGGCTGAGGCGAAGGCCTCGTCGACCAGGGCGTCGATCTCCTCGGGATCCCAGACGGCGACAAGCAATGACTGCAGTCTCGTCCAGTGTCTCGTGCGGCGCTGGGAGATGCCGACGACCTTGCGGCCTCGATGGAGCACCTCGCCGTGGCCGACGCCGGCGAAACAGAAGAACGGTCGCCCGGCTGCGCGTCGGCCCGGCGGCGGTTCCGCGATGCGAAGCTCCCGGCCGTCGATGTCGGGACTTGTGAGGTGAGGGCGGAGGGCGTCGAGCCAAGCACGACCCAACCAGTGAAAAGCCAGGCCGACGTCGTCGTTGTGCAAGGGGGAGAGGTGGGGAACGATTGCGTCGATCCACACGTCGCCGGGCCGGGTGATCACAAGGCCGCCCCCTGATCGACGGCGGCATACCTCAACCCGGGCGCCGGGGATGTGCTGTTCGCCGTCGAATCCGTCCGGCACCTGGGTGCTGCCGAAGATGACCGCCGGCTCATCGACGCCATGGATCCAGACCTCGTGGCCCGTGCCGGGGTCGGGGTCACGGTCGTGGAATCGACGGGCCGAACCGGTTGAACGCCGGATCGTCCATCCTCGGTGGCTCCCGGCGGGGCGTTGCGGGAATCCTCCGGTGTCGGCCGTTCCGACG
>JAOUGG010000287.1 GCA_029857855.1 Acidimicrobiia bacterium
TGTTCGACCCCGATTCATTAACACGCGGCCCCGAAAACCCCGAAAAACCCCGAAATTTGCAGCACAGGCGGCACTGAGTCCCAGCTGACGCGCGCAGAACGGCGGCTTGACGGCAGAACGGCGGCTTGACGGCAGAACGGCGGCTGGTCAGACGTAGTCGAGTGGGAGCGAGGTGGAATGCTTGACCGCTTCGAGGATGAAGGTGGAGCGCACGTCGTAGAGCTCGACCTTGTCGATGAGCCGCTTGTAGAAGTCGTCGAACGCGGCGAGGTCGGGGACCAGCACCTTGAGCACGTAGTCGACCTCGCCGCTCGTTCGGTAGGCCTCGATGATCTCGGGGATGTCGGCGACACCGTCGACGAACTTCTGCAACCAAACCTTGTTGTGCTCGTTGGTGCGGATGAAGACGAGCGCCGAGACCCCGAGATTGATCTTCGCCGGATCGACCAGAGTGACCCGCTTGGTCAGCACCCCCCGATCCTCCAGGTTCCGGATCCGCCGCCAACACGGCGTGGCACTCAGCCCGACCGATTCCCCGATCTCTCGAACCGAGAGCGTTGCGTCGTCCTGGAGCAGTTGAACGATTTTCCGGTCGAGTTCATCCACGCTTCTGGTCCACTTTCGTCGCGGCTTTCGCCACACCGCCGACTGATTAGATCAATTATGCTCCAATACAATAGGTCAGTAGAGCGTTCTTGCCCACCCACGCGCCTCGCTCGCCGGGATTGGCACAGGCGTACGGTCCTCGACGATGGATCGGCCGAGGACGACCCGAACGCCGATTGTCGAAATCCAACGCCACGGGTCGGGACAACGTACAAGACCGATCACCCCCGACCAGTGAATAATCAGGAAATGGATCGCATCGCCATGACTCATCCTCCCGCCTCCTCCGACACCTCGCCCACCGACCCCGCGCACAACTCCGGCCAAGACCTCGTGGAACCGGCCGTTGCGCTGGTCGGACAGTGGCTCGAACGGGCCCGGGAGCTGGAGACGAAGCGGGAGCGATCACAGGCGGCCCAGCTCGACGGCGTGGTCTCCGACGAGGCCGGCGTGCGGTTCGCCATGCGGTTCGTCGACCGGGTCATCCGCCCCGAGGACCATCGGGTGGCGGCCGAGGAGTTGGTGGCGCTCGTCCGTGATCGCAACGGCGAGCCGCTGCCCGGCTTCCTGTCGTCGGTCGACAAGGTCCTTCTCCAGGCCGGAGCCCGCCTGGCTCCCGTCATCCCCCAGATCGTGATGCCGCTGGCAGTACGGCGGATGCGCCAGATCGTCGGCCACCTCGTCGTCGACGCCGACCCGGCGACGATGGCCTCCCACCTGAGCTCCCGTCAGGCCGAGGGTTTCCGCCTCAACGTGAACCAGTTGGGCGAGGCCGTACTGGGCGACGGCGAGGCCCAGCGGCGGTTCGAGAAAGCCGACCGGCTGCTCGACAATCCCGACGTCCACTACGTCTCGGTCAAGACCTCGTCGATCGTGTCCCAGCTCAACTACTGGGCGTGGGACGACAGCCTGACCCGGGTCATCGAGCAGCTCCGCCCCCTGTTCCTGAAAGCGAGGGAACGGGGCACGTTCATCAACCTCGACATGGAGGAGTACCACGACCTGGAGCTGACGGTCGCCGCGTTCCGCACCCTGCTCGACGAACCCGAGCTGGCCGACGTCGACGCCGGCATCGTGCTCCAGGCCTACCTCCCCGACTCGTTCCCCGTGCTCCAGGAGCTGGTGGCCTGGGCCGGGAACCGTGAGGGAACGATCAAGATCCGTCTGGTCAAGGGGGCCAACCTGGCCATGGAGCACGTCGAGTCGGCCATGCACGACTGGCCCCAGGCCCCGTACCACACCAAGGCCGAGGTCGACGCCAACTACAAGCGGTGCCTCGACTGGGTGCTGACCCCCGAGCGCACCCACTCGGTGCGGATCGGCCTCGCCAGCCACAACCTCTTCGACACCGCGTGGGGTTACCTGCTGGCCTCCGAGCGGGGCGTGGCCGACCGGCTCGAGCTGGAGATGCTGCAGGGCATGGCCGTTCCCCAGGCCAAGGCCGCCCGGGAGACCGCCGGCGCCCTGCTGTTGTACACGCCGGTGGTGGCGGCTTCGGAGTTCGACGTGGCCATCAGCTACCTGTTCCGCCGGCTGGAGGAGAACGCGTCGGACGCCAACTTCATCCGCCACTTGTTCACCTTGCGGCCGGGCAGTCCGGAGTTCGAGTCGGAGGCGGGCAAGTTCCGCCGGGCGGTGGCCGACCGCCACACTGTTGTCACGGGCCCCAATCGCAGCCAGAACCGGCTCACGGAGGAACCGTCGGGCGAGATCCCCGAGACGTTCGCCAACGAACCCGACACCGACCCGGCGCTGGCCGCCAACCGGCGGTGGGCGGCCGACGTCGTGCGGGTCGAGCGGTTCGAACCGGTGAAGACGCCATTGCTCACCGACTCGCCGGAGCAGCACGCGCCATCTCACGATGCGCACGCCCACGTCGACCAGGTCATGGCCAACCTGGCCCAGGGTGCGAGCAAATGGTCGGGCCGACCGGCGGCCGAGCGCCGCGCCATCCTCCACGCCGTGGCCGACGAGTTGACCCGTCGGCGGGGCGACCTGATCAACGCGATGATCCACGAGGCGAACAAGACGCTGGCCCAGGCCGACCCCGAGGTCTCCGAGGCCATCGACTTCGCCCGCTACTACGCCGAGCGGATCGACGAGCTGAAACCGGCCGCCGGTCGGGACGACGGCCTGACCTTCGAGCCGTTCGGCGTGGTCACCGTGGTGCCGCCGTGGAACTTCCCGGTCGCCATCCCCGCCGGCGGGGTGCTGGCCGCGCTGGCCGCCGGCAACACCGTCGCCTTCAAACCGGCTCCCCAGACGCCCCGCTGTGCCGAGATCGTCACCGAGTGCTGCTGGGCGGCCGGCGTGCCCGACGATGCGCTCCAGTTCATCCGGGTGCCCGACGACGGCCTCGGCCGCCACCTCATCGAGGCCTCCGACACCATCGTTCTCACCGGCGCCTACGAGACGGCCGAACTGTTCCGGTCGTGGAAGCCGAGCCTGCGGATCCTGGCCGAGACCTCGGGCAAGAACGCCATCGTCGTCACCCCTCACGCCGACCTCGACCTGGCCGTGGCCGACCTTGCCTACTCGGCCTTCGGTCACGCCGGCCAGAAGTGCTCGGCTGCCAGTCTCGGCATTCTCGTCGGCGACGTGTACCACTCGGAGCGGTTCCGACGCCAGCTGGTCGATGCCGTGACCTCGCTGACCGTCGGCCCGTCGACCGACCTTTCGACCGACATGACCCCCACCATCGAGGCCCCGTCGGGCAAGCTGCTTCGAGGCCTGACCGTGCTCGACGACGGCGAGGAGTGGCTGATCGAACCCCGCCGCCTCGGCAGCGACTCAGACACCGGCGCAGACGAAGGCGGAGACACCGTCACGTGGACGCCCGGCATCCGGCTCGGCGTGAAGCCCGGGTCGTGGTTCCACCAGACGGAGTGCTTCGGACCGGTCCTCGGCCTGATGGCCGCCAAAGACCTCGACGAAGCTCTGGCCATCCAGAACGGCACCACGTTCGGTCTGACCGGCGGCATCCATTCACTCGACCCCAACGAGATCGACGAGTGGATCGAGCGCATCGAGGTCGGCAACGCGTATGTGAACCGGAGCATCACCGGCGCCATCGTCCAGCGTCAGCCGTTCGGCGGTTGGAAACGCTCGTCGATCGGTCCGGGGGCCAAGGCGGGCGGACCGAACTACGTGGCCCAACTAGGGCGCTGGATCGTCGACGCCGATTCCTCCGAGCACCCGGTGTTGGGTTCCGAGGCCTGGCTCGCCGCGGCCGTCGAGAGCGACGCCCAGTGGTGGGCCACCGAGTTCGCGTTCGAGAACGACCCGACCGGGCTGTTCTGCGAATCCAACGCCTTCCGCTACCGGCCGCTCGAGCGGGTGGCGGTTCGGGTGGAGCGGGCCGACCATCCGACGGCGGCCGCCGAGTTGGAGCGGGTGCTGTCCGCCGCCCGTCGCTGCGGGGTCGACATCGTCGTGTCCGACAGTGACACCGAGACGGCCGCCGAGTTCGCCGCCCGTCTGCCATCGCTGGCCGCCCGAGGTGTCACCCGGATCCGGCTGATCGGGTCACTCGACGACAGCCTGCGGAACGCGGCGCACGCCGCGGGGATCCACCCGGCCGACGATGCGGTCACCGCCAACGGTCGGATCGAGCTGCTGCACTACCTGCGTGAGCAGGCGGTGTCCCGCACCCTCCACCGCTACGGAAACCTGTTGTAGGACGTCGACCAGGGCAGACGGAGGCTCTCGAATCGGCGACTAGGGTGTTGCGATGGATCGCGCGGCGCCGACTCCAGTGAGGGTCGAGGTATCACCGTGGTGGCTGCTCCCCGCTCTCGCCCTCGGCGGGGTGCTTTTCGGTGCCGGATTCGCGGTAGGCCGGTTGAGCGTTGACGCGGGTCGGCGATCAACAGTGCGTCGGGCGGCGGACCAGCTCCCACCCCGCGGTCGACGACGGCGACAACGCCTTGGCCGCTGACGACGCCCTTGCCGCCGCTAACACGTCCGGATCCGACGACGAGTCGGGAGCGGAAAGTCCGGGTGTTTCGGTCGAGGGCCTGGAGGAGGCGCTGGTCTCCTTCGATTGGCACCGGCTGACATTCGAGCGCGGTACCGATCAGCTCACCCCGGACGGGCTGGCGGCCGCGGCCGACATCGCCGCCGTGCTCGTCGCCCATCCGTTCATCGCGGTCGAGGTGGAGATCCGCACGTTCACCGAGGCGACGCCGGGTGAGAATCAGGGACTCAGCGTCCTCCAGGCCGAGGCGGTCGTGTCGACCCTGTCGGCCAACGGGGTCGACCCGGAGCGCATGACCGCGATCGGGCTCGGCGGCTCGTTCTCGACCTGATCGGCTACGCATATCTCGCCGACACCGATGCCGGCCACGACCGCTCCGATACGATCACCGATGCCGTGACCAAGCGGCTCGTGGCCAAGGGGCTCGATCGGGGCCGGATCGATGTCGTCG
>JAOUGG010000288.1 GCA_029857855.1 Acidimicrobiia bacterium
CAAGGACAGCTGGCGCGAGCCGGGTGTCGACCACGTTCGATCCCGGATCGCCGAGCTGTCGGCCGACATCGACGCTCATCTCGATCGGCTTCGCCACGAGGTCATCAACCGCTTCACCGTCCTCGTGGCGGCCCACGTGTTGCGGCGGGTCCGGGCCCGGCAGGACAGCGGCCAGCTGTCGTTCCACGACCTTCTTGTGCTGGCCCGGCGGCTGCTTCGAACCGACGAAAGCGCCCGCGGCAGGCTCCATCAGCGCTACACCCGCATTCTGCTCGACGAGTTCCAGGACACGGATCCGATCCAGATCGAGCTCGCCGTTCTGCTTGCTCATCCCGGGCCGATCGCCGGGCGGCGATGGCAGGACCTGGCACGTGAGCTTCCGGCCGGACGCCTCGTCGTGGTCGGCGATCCGAAGCAGGCCATCTACCGGTTCCGCCGCGCCGATATCGGCGTCTACGCCGAGACCGGCGGGGTGCTCGACACCGACCCGACCAGGCTGATCACGAACTTCCGCTCCGTCCCGGGCATCGTGGCCTGGGTCAACGAGCTGTTCGGTGAGGTGATGGGCGAGGGCGTCCCCGAGGTCCAGCCCGCCTACACAGCGCTGGCTCCGGCCCGGCCTGCCCATCCCGACATCGAGGTGCCGGTAACCGTGCTCGGGAAACCGCACGACAAGGCGTTCGGCGTCGGGCTGATCCGGGAGATCGAAGCGGCCGATGTCGCGGCCATCGTGTGTCGGATCATGGAGGACGACTGGCCGGTGCTGTCCGAGTCCGGCGGATCCGGTCCCGACGGCCGCCGACCGAAGGACGGCTGGCGGCCGGCCCAGTTGCGGGACATCGCCGTGTTGATCCCGTCCCGACTGTCATTGCCGGCGCTGGAGTCGGCGTTCACCGCAGCCAACATCCCGTTCCGGCCCGAAACCAACTCGCTGGTGTACGCAACCCAGGAGGTCCGTGACCTCGTCGCCGGCATCCGAGCTGTGGTCGATCCGACCAGTTCGATCGATGTCGTCGCCGCACTCCGGTCGAATCTGTTCGCCATCACCGATCGGGACCTGCTGGCGTGGAAGCTCGCCGGGCAGGGCTGGGACTACCGGGCTTCGTGGCCCGCCGATGCGGACGACTCGCCGGTTGCGGAGGCGTACACCTGCCTGCGGGAGTGGCATCGTCGGCGATGGTGGAGCGAACCGGCCGGTCTGATCGACCGGATGATCCGGGAGCGGCGCCTGCGTGAGCTGGCACTGGCCGAGAGCAGGCCACGTGACCGCTGGCGTCGATACCGGTTTCTCACCGAGCAGGCCCGGCAGTTCACCGAGGCCCAGGGCGGCGATCTGCAGGACTTCGTCGACTGGGTCGAGATCCAGTCGAGCGACGTGGCCCGGGTGACCGAACCGGTGCCGCCCGAGCCCGATGACGACGCGGTCAGGGTCCTCACGATCCACGGTGCGAAAGGCCTTGAATTTCCGATCGCCGTGCTGGCCGGCGCCCCAACCCGGGAGGGGTACAGCCGGGGCGGGCCCCAGGTCCTGTTCACGCCCGAGGGCTGGCCCGAGGTGAAGCTCGGGAAGGACAAGCGCACCAGCGGGTTCGACGTGCGGGCGTCGGTCGAGGAGATCCTCGATCAGCACGAACGGATCCGGTTGCACTACGTGGCCGCCACCCGGGCCCGGGACCATCTGATCGTGAGCGCCCATCACAAGGAGGGCATGGCGAGCGTCGGTCGGCGAACCTGGGACGCAGTGCAGGGTCGACCGGAGTTGTGGCGATCGTTCGAGCGTCGGGGCGACGAGCGCTACGACACCATCCCGGCCACCCAGCTCCGTTTTGCCGCCGCCGACTATGACGGCGACCTCGGGCGGTGGAAGGCCGACCAGGATCGTGTCGTTTCCTCGGCCACCGCCGTTCGGGCATGGTCGCCGTCGCGGCTGGCCGAGGCTCACAATGGCGGTGACGGTCCCGACCGGCGGGTTCCGGCCGACCTGATCGTTTTCGACGACGGTGCGTCGGGCACCGAGCCGGTTCTCGGGGTGGCGGCCGACTACGACGGATCCACGCTGGGCACCGCCGTTCACCATGTGCTCGAACGATTCCCCCTCGATCTGGCGCCGGGCGATCCCGGCTGCAGATCGGAGGTGCAGCGACTGGCTGCGCTCTGGTCGGCTCGAACACCGATAAGGCTCGAGCCGGACGAACAGACCGACACCGACCGGTTGACCGCCGAGGTCGAGACCCGGGTCTGGGCCGCCCTGAACTCGGCCACCTTCGAGCTGGCCCGAAACCATCCGGTGCGGCGAGAGCTTGCCGTTGGCATACCGACCGGCACCGGAACGATCGAAGGGTTCATCGATCTCTGCATCGACGGTCCCGACGGGCTGGTGGTGATCGACTACAAGACGGACCGGGTGGCCGAGGGCGAACTCGACCGGTTCGTCGGGAACTACCGGCTCCAACTGGCGTCCTACGCGCTCATGCTGGAAACGGTGGCGCTGCGACCGGTGGTCGATTGCCGCTTGCTTCTGTTGCGATCCGACGGGGCGGTCGAGTTGCCACTGCCCGATCTCCAGGCCGCAGTCAGCGACGTGAAGCGTCTCCTCGGCCTCGCACCCGACGACGATCGGGTGCCCTCCGGCGCCGGCTGACGTCAACCGGCACGGGCTTCCCGATCGCCGGGCGGTGTTCCTCGATCGTCCCGTTGACCGCGGCCGACGGCCCCGAAGGGTTGGCGTCGGAGATGGTGTGGCAGCCGCTGCACGGCTCCGGTCCGTGGTGGGTCACGTGGTCGGTCCACTCGGTGCCGTCGAAGTAGCGAAGGTGGTGCTGCTCCGCCGGATCCGGAAACCACCCTGCGTATTCGACGACGTCGGCCGGCTGATCGAAGGCCGTCATGAGACGACGGGTTGGAGCGGCGGATGATACATGTAAGAACCAACCTTCCCCGGTTGAGGACGATGAATCACCCTTTTCCGTCGGCCGTTTCGACGCGATTCTTGAGCACTGCCGCTGATCCAGCGACTCCACGCCACCGAAACCGCGCTTGGTGAGACCGCCGGTTCGGCGGCCGGTTGATCCGCCTGCGGTCAGGCGACGAGGGCGGCCGAAGGGGCATGAGCCGGCAACCGGCCGGCCTCGGCCCGTGCCACCAACTCGGCTCGACCCTCGGGGCACTGTTCGACGAACGGACACCAGCCGCAGAGTACCGACGGGCGGGGTTCGAACTCGTCGCTGCCGCATGCCCGGTCGATCTCGACCCAGGCCTCGGTGAGCATTGCCAGTGCGTTGTCGATCCTGGCCTGGGTGACCCGGATGTCGAGGATGCGCTGGCCGAGATAGAGCAGCCGGGCCCGGCTGGGCTGTTTGCCGGTCTCGGATTGTAGGGCGGCGGCGTAGAGCATCACCTGCTGGATCTTGTCGTGGCGCCAGCGGTAGCCGGGCAGCGTGCCGGACTTGTAGTCGCTGACGACGAGATCCTGGCCGATACGGTCGACCCGGTCGATGATGCCGACGAACGGCACCGAGCCGAGCTCGACCTGCAACTTCTGCTCGGTGGACACGACCTCCACGGTGGCCGGGTCCTCGATCTCCCACAGACCGGCGATGGCCAGCCAGGCCTGCCACCGGAAGGCTCTGGCCCCGTCGGCGTCGAGTTCCAGATGCGCGTAGTCCTCCGTGGCGGCGAACTCGTCCCAAGCGGTGCGGGCCAGTTCCTTGGCCGCCTCGACGGTTCGGGCCCGCGGCTCGTCCTGGCAGAGGAGTTCGAGCACACGGTGGGCGAAGGTGCCGACGAGCGCCGCCCGCCCGGAGGGGTCAGGGAGTCGGTCGAGGTACTTGAACCGCCAGCGCCGGGGACAGCTCACGAACGCGGCCGCGGAGGAGGGAGAGAGATAGGGAGGCTTGTCGGCCATCACGTCCATCCTGGCGGACCGATGTGACACTTTGGCGGATGGTCGGGGTGTCTCGCCTCCGGCGAGACCTCGGGTTTCGGCTATCGAGGGCCGAAACTCGGCGGGTTCGAGCTTCACCGCCTAGAAGCTGCGGCCGGAACCGCGTCGGCGACCGGACCCACCGAAGCTCCGTCCCGAGCCGCGCCGGCCGGAGCTCCGCGACGACCCACTCGGCCGGAGCACGCCGCCACCGAGGGAACCACTGAGGGAACCGCCCCCGACGGAGCCGGAACGGCGCTGGGTGCGGCGGGTACGGGGTCGGTTCATCTGACCGAGGACGATGCTGCCCAGGATGCCACCCAGGCCGCCTCCGAACCCGCCACGACCGCGGCCGTAGCCCGCCGGATACGACGTGCGGGGGGCGGTGGGTCGACGGGCCGTCGTTCCGGGCCCGGGGGCCAGTACCGACTCGTTGCGGCCCAGTGCGGGCTTGTCGTTCTCGGCTCGTCGGAGGGCGGCTTCCTGCTCGGCCTGCCGGGCTGCTTCGGCCTCCACATCGGCGGGGGAGGGGGGCACCGGGCGCCCGTCGAGTTTGGCCTCTATCATCTCGAACTGCCACTCGGCGTGGTCGATGCGATCGTCGAGCGCATCGACCTCCTCGACCGTTTTCGCTCCGTCGATGTCGTGGCTGACGTCCTGGTAGGTGTGGCTGGCCTGTTCGTAGGCGGTGATCAGCTCCTCATCCTCCGACATCACGACCCGGTCGCCCAGATCGATCACCCGGTCGGCGTTGTCTCGCAGCTGTTCCTTGATCTCGGCCCGGTCGGCCTCCAACTCCTCCCGCATGGCCTGTGCGGTCTTGCGGCGGCCGCTCCAGCTCCGGAACAGGAGGAAGCCGCCACCGAGTACGAGGATGCCGAGGAGGATGTTGCCGAGACCGAGGCCACCCGACGATCCGGTCGAGCCGTCGCCCGTCGTTCCGCCCGTTGTGGTCGGGGTGGTGGCCGAGCCGGACGATCCGCTGATACCGGCGGCGATGGTCGAGGTGAATGCGTCGAGACCCTCGGCGTCGTTGCCGGTGCTGAAGCCGGACAGTGCGGCGAGGTCGGCCTGCTCGAGGTTTGACTCGTCGAAACCGG
>JAOUGG010000290.1 GCA_029857855.1 Acidimicrobiia bacterium
TCTCGATCGGAGGCAACGGGGTGCGGCCGGGTACTGTGCTAGTCACCGAGAACCACCCGTCGGTCGAGGTAGGCGTAGAGGATGTCCACGCCCAGGTTCACCACCAGGAACAGCACGCTGGTGAACAGCACGTAGGCCATGATCGTGGCCTGGTCACCGCGGAGCACCGACTGGGCCATCCACTGTCCGAGACCGGGCCAGCGGAAGATGATTTCCGCCACCACCGTGCCTTGCAACAGGAAGCCGAACGACAGACCGATCACCGTGACCGTGGGCATCAGTGCGTTGCGACGGGCATGGCGGCGAAGCACCAGTCGCTCCGGAAGACCCTTGGCCCGCGCCGCGTCGACGTAGTCCTCCTGGAGCTGTTCGACAAGTGACGAGCGCATCATCCGGGCGATGATGGCGGTGGCACCGTAGCCGAGCGTGATCGCCGGCAACACCAGATGCCACAGGGCATCGGCGAAAGCCCGGAGGTTGCCCGCCAGCAGAGCGTCGACCGTGTAGAGGTTCGTGGGGTGGGAAATCGAAGCGAACAGCTCGGGGTCGCTCCGGCCGATCGGAGCCCATCCGAGATTCACCCAGAACACGATCAGCATCACGATGGCGAACCAGAACAGGGGCATGGCTGCGCCGCTGATGGCCACGATCCGGGTGATGTGGTCGGGTAATCGGTTTCGTCTTGCGCCGGCGTAGGTGCCGAGCGCGATGCCCAGGCTGATGGCCACGGCGGCGGACGCCACGGCGAGTTCGATGGTTGCGGCCAGCTTGGACGGGAACACCGACGTAACCGGTGCTGCCGAGACGCCGGACCAGCCCAGATCACCTCGCAGAACCCCGGATGCCCAATAGAAGTACTGGACCGGTACGGGTTCGTCGAGGTGATACCGGGCTTCGATCTCGGCCACTTCGTCCGACGTCATTTCATGCGACAGATAGATGGCCACCGGTGACCCGCCGATCCGGGTCAGGGTGAACACCACGATGGAGACCCCGATGACGAGCAGGGGGAGAACCAGGAGCCGTCGTATGAGATACTGCCGGATCTGCATGGCAGGGCGCCTACTTGTCCATGAACTGGAATTTCAGGCTCGGCCGGGGCCACAGCGGGTTCGACACCCAGCCCTTGAGATCGGTCCGGTAGGCGGCGACGACGCCCTCCTGGCCGGCGATCAACCACATCGGGTCGTCGTACAGAAGCGTCTGCAGCTCGCTGTAGAGGGCGGCCCGGGCCGTGGGGTCGAGCTCGACCTCGGCGTCGTCGATCAGCTGGGCGACCCGGTCGGGGTCCTGGTAGCCGTTGGCGAAGCCGTGGATCACGCCCCACTCACCGTCGGGATGCTCGTAGGACGACACGTAGCCGTGAGGGTCGGCGAACGGGTCGGCGTTCTTGACCCACATGGCGTACTCGATCGGATCCTGGGCGTGGGCATCGTCGAACTGGGCCTCGGCCACGGCCAGGACCCGAATCTCGATGTTGCACGGCAGCGATTCCAGCGAATCCTTCATCACCAGGGCCGCCACCTCGAACAGGTTGGCCTCCTCGGTGATGACCGAAGCCGTGAAGCCATCGGGGCAGTACCCGGCCTCGGTGAACAGCTCCTCGGCCCGGGCCAGATCCTGCGTGTCATAGCGGGGAGCCGCCGGGTCGTAGCCGAAGATGCCCTGGGGAATGTAGTGGGGGTTGAAGTCGCCGAATCCACCGAGCGCCCCCTCGATGAAGGCCTGGTAATCGAAGGCGTAATTGAAGGCCTGACGTACCCGCGGGTCGTGGAAGAAGTCGGTGGGGATGGTGTCTTCCTCGGGTAGCGCGCCCTCGGGAATGTTGAGGTTGAAACCGATGTGGATCGGCTCCACCGTCAGGCCCTCGCCGGCGATGGTGACCCCGTCGGCCCCTTCCAGATCTCCGATGAAGGACGGATCGGCCTCGATCGTGTCGTAGTCGCCGGCTCGAAGACCGAGGACCCGAACGTCAGGGGTTGAGCCGATGTCGATGCGGACGGGGAGATTGGCCGGGGTGCCCCAATAGTTCTCGTTCACCGCCATCTGGATGTTTTCGCCCCGGTTCCAGGCAGTGAGCGTGTAGGGTCCGGTCCCGACCATGTTGGTCTGCATGAACTCGCTGGGCTCGCCCTCGGCGATACCGCCGTTGGCCTCGACGGCATCCTGGCTCACGATCGAGGAGGTCATCGAGACAGCGGTGGTATTGAGGAACGCGGCGCTGGGCCGTTGGAGGGTCACCTCGAAGGTGAAGTCGTCGACCACCGTCGTTTCGGCGATGATGTCGCTGAGTACGCCCGCGGCGCTTTCGGGGAGGTCCATGGTCATGACCCGGTCCCAGGAGTACTTGACGTCATCGGCGGTCAGATCGGTCCCGTCGTGGAAGGTGACGCCCTCCCGAATCGGGAAGGTGTACGTCAGGCCGTCGTCGGAGATGAGTCCGTTGTCGACCGACGGAACCTCGGTGGAGAGACCGGGGATCAAGTCGGGACCGTCGGGCGAGATTTCCAGTAGTCGCTCGTAGACCTGGAGAATGACCGTCTCTCCGCCTTCGCCGGGTTCCACCTGTGCCGGGTCGAGTGTGGTGGGTTCGTCGTCGGCGGCGTGGACCAGGGTGTCACCACTGCCTCCGGCCGCCTCGGTCTCGTCACCATCGCCATTACCGGCGTCTCCCGCGTCGTCCGATGCTCCGGCATCGTCAGCGGTGTCGGCCGCACCGGTGTCGTCCGCCCCCTCCGAGTCGGCCTCGTCGGAGCCTCCACATGAGACTGCGAACATTGCCAGCGCCAGGAAAACACCGAGTAAGCGCACCAGGCGCCTCGAGTTGCTCATTTCCCTTCCCCCTTCGGTTTGAGCAGGTTTGGATCGGCCAAACCGCCTACAAACGATTGTTGTGCAATCGATTGTATTACCGCGACGGATATGGCACAAGCCTGGTCAGGGAGTCGCCCCGGCAGCGTGTTCGATCGCCCGCCATACCCGTTCGGGATGAAGCGGCATGTCGAGATGCTCGACGCCGATCGGGGCCAGGGCGTCAAGCACCGCGTTGACCACGGCGGGCGGCGCCCCGATGCAGCCGCCCTCGCCGGCCCCTTTCACCCCGAGAGTGTTGCTCGGGGCACGATGTTCCAGCCGGGCCGTTTCGATCGGCGGCACGTCGGTGGGGCCGGGTATGCCGTAGTCGAGCAGCGTTCCGGTCAGGAGCTGACCGTCGGGCCGATAGACGATCTGCTCGAACAGCGCTTGACCGATCCCCTGGGCCACCGAGCCGACGGTCTGACCTTCCACCATCTCGGGATGGAGGACCACGCCGCAGTCGTCGACCGCCACGTAGCGGAGCACCCGGACGAAGCCGGTTTCCGGATCGACTTCGACCACCGCGGCGTGTACGCCGTAGGGGAAGGTCTGGGCCCCGGGCACGTACCACTCGTCCTCGGCGGTCGCCACCTGCTGCTTCGTCGCCTCGCCGACCACGGCCCCGAGCTCGAGGCTGGACGACGGAACCCCCCGAACCTGAAAGACACCGTCGACGACGATGATGTCGGCCGGCGCGGCCTCGAGAACGGACGCGGCCACGGTGGCCAGGCGCTGTTGCAGCCGGTGGGCACAACGGTAGACGGCGGAAGCACCGATCTGGGCCGATCGACTGGCCGACGATCCCGAGCCCCGGGGTACCTGGACCGTGTCGCCACCGGTGACCGATACCCGATCGACGACCGACGACGCCTCGAGCCCGAAGGCCCGGCCGGCGACCTGGGCCCAGACCGTTTCGTGGCCCTGTCCGTTGTCGGTCGAACCGGTCAGAACCTTCAAGCGTCCGCCGGTGGTGGCCTCGACGAGCGCGTATTCACCGGCGTCGGGAGCGCCGCCGGCCCGTTCGACCCAGGCGCCGACGCCCAATCCGATCAAACCGGGAGGAGCCTTCCCGTCTGGCCCGGTATGGGGACCAGCGGTGTGGGCGGCCAGACGTTCGGACTGTAGGAGCCGCACCGCGGGGACGTCGACCAGTTCGGTCAGTCGATCGAGCGCGGCGCGGTAGTCGCCGCTGTCGTAGAGCGCGCCGGTTCCGGTGCGGTGGGGCCATGTGGCCGGCCTGAGTAGGTTGCATGCCCGGACGGCGAGTGGATCGGCGCCGATCCGGCGGGCGAAGGCATCGACGGCCCGCTCCATGGCGTAGGCCGCCTCAGGGCGCCCCGCGCCCCGGTATGGGGCGACCGGCGCCGTGTTCGTGGCCACCACGGTGGAGCGCACCGAGATGTTCTCGATGTCGTAGAGCTGCTGGGACACCAGACGGGTGAAGTCGGCCACCATTGCTCCCAGATGGGGGTAGGCCCCGACGGTCAGGACGAAATCGATGTCGACTCGAAGGATCCGACCGGCCTCGGTGCCGCCCAACCGGACCCGGTGGAGCATGTCCCGGCCGTGGCAGCCGGAGGCGAACTGCTCCGAGCGGGTTTGGAGCCAGCGTACGGGGCGACCGTGGGTCAGGGCGGCGGCCACCACGGCCACATACTCCGGATAGAGCCGGGCCTTCAACCCGTAGCCGCCACCGACATCGGGGACCATCACCTCGATCGGACCGGAGAACCAGCGCTGCAACTGCTTCTTCAGCAGATGGGGCGCCTGATGTCCGACATGAACCGTGGTTGCGCCCGGTGACGGCGTCGGATCGGGGACGACGAGGATCGACAGGGGTTCGAGTGTCACCGGCGCCACGCGCTGGTTGACGACCGAGATCTCGACGATCGTGTCGATTGCGGGATCGTCCCAGCCGGCCGCCGGATCGCCGATGGTTTCAACCGCCACGATGTTCGACGCCGCGCCCGGATGGATGGGCGCGGCGTCGACCGCGTCAGTCCCGTCGACGATCGCCGGCAACGCCTGCAGATCGAACTCGACCAGTTCGACGGCGTCGGCCACGACGACCGGATCGACCGCCACCACCAGAGCCAGCGGTTCGCCGACGTGTTGAATCAGGGTGCGGGCCAGGATCGGACGATC
>JAOUGG010000289.1 GCA_029857855.1 Acidimicrobiia bacterium
CTTCGAGGCGTCGGTGCGACGATGGAACATCGACTCGCCGGCGAACAGGCCTCCGATGCCGATGCCGTAGAGTCCTCCGGCCAGGCCGTCGTCGTCCCACACCTCGACCGAATGGGCCCAACCCAGCTTGTGGAGGTGGGTGTAGGCCCGGCGGATCCGCTGGTCGATCCAGCCCATCGGACGAGCCGGGTCGGCACAGGCCGAGATGACCTGATCGAAGGCCTCGTTGACGGTCACCCGATAGCGGCGCACCGACCGTCGCAGTGATCGGGAGACCTTCAGGCCCGAGGGGCGGATGATGCCTCGGGGGTCGGGGCTGAACCAGCCGATGTGTTTGCGGTCGACCGGCATCGGAAAGTAGCCGCGGGTGTAGGCGCCGAGGAGCGTTCCGGGCTCCAGATCAGCGCCGACGGCAATGAAATCCTCGCCGGGAGTCAGGCTGTCGAGTGGAGGAAACTCCCAGGACGTGGACGGCGGAACCACCGGCTGATCACGACCGATCACCCGCTCCACGATACCTCGCCGGTACTCGCCATCCCAGGCGGGATCAGGTGAGCAACGCGGTGACGACGGCGATGCCGTTGGCCACCATGGTCCCCGCTCCCCACCGGTAGAGATTGCCGATCTCGGCCTTCATCTCACCGCGAAGCTGCTGGATCTCGCCCCGAACATCGACGATGTCAGCCCTGACGCCGACGATTTCTCGTCGGACCTCGTTTCGGAAGTCGGTGAACTCAACGTTGATTTCGTTTCGGAAGTCGGTGAACTCAGCGTTGATCTCGCTTCGGAAGTCCGTGAACTCACCCCTGATCTCGCTTCGGAACTCGGCAAACTCACCTCGAAGGAGGGTGGTGTTGGCGTGGAGATCGGCCTGGGTGGCCAGCTCGCCGGTGGGTTTGGTGAAGAGAAGTTCCATGATGACCTCGGCGACAGGTTGGCTGAGGTTGGTCGTGAACGCCTGGTAGACCATGTTGCGGTCGGCTTCGGATACTGACATCAGATTCTCACGTTTCGCACGCGGCGTCGAGCCGCATCTCGCTTCGGTAGAACCTCGATCGTTCTCGAGTGCCTCGTCACGCAAGGCGCGGAGCTGATGATACCGGTGGGGTCGGACAGCGGCCGATCCGCGGTTTGGACGGACGTCCAAACGCAGTTGTAGGCTCTCGACCATGATCGAATCGACGACGGTTCCGTCGATCGAAAGTGGCCGGCACCCCGATCCGGGGCGGTCGCTGTCGCTTCACGCCGACGCCTACACGTTGGATCACTGGTTCGAGGTCGATCAACGACGGATCATGGCGCGAACCTGGCAATGGATCTGCCATGGCGAGAAGTTGCGTGACCCGGGAATGTTCGTCGCCGAAACGGTGGCCGGCATGCCGATCCTGGTGCTGCGGGATGCCGACGGCCACCTGCGGGCGTTCTACAACGTCTGCAAACACCGGGCCCACGAACTGGTCGCCGGCGAGGGCCGGCTGCGGAACCTCGTCTGCCCGTACCACGCCTGGACCTACGATCTGACCGGCCGTCTGACCGCCGCCCGCCACACCCGACATCTGGTCGACTTCGACATCGGTGCCATCTGCCTCGACGAGGTGTCGGTCACCGAGTTCGCCGGGTTCGTCTTCGTCAACCTCGACCCTGGGGCCGAGCCGTTGACCGAGGCATCGGGCGGTCTGGCCGGCGAGATCGTCGAGTGGGCACCCGACGTGGCCGACCTCACCTTCGCCCATCGCCTGAACTACACGATCCGGTCGAACTGGAAGAACGTGGTCGACAACTTCCTCGAGTGCTACCACTGCCACGTCGCTCACCGGGACTTCGTGTCGCTCGTCGACATGGACACCTACACCGTGACCACCCACGGCATCTACTCGAGCCACATGGCCGAGGCAGGCAAGGCGGTCAACAGTGCCTACGACGTGTCGGCGGCCACCGTCACCGACCATGCCGTGTGGTGGCTGTGGCCCAACACCTGCCTGATGCGCTACCCGGGGCGAGGCAACCTCATCGTGCTGAAGATCATCCCGGCCGGTCCCGACCTGACGTACGAAACCTACGACTTCTTCCTCGAGACCGCCGATCCGAACGAGGCCGAGCAGGAGGCCATCCGCTACCTCGACGATGTCCTCCAGGTGGAGGACATTGCGCTGGTGGAGAGCGTGCAGCGGGGTATGCGCACCCCGGCCTTCACCCAGGGGCGGATCGTCAACGATCCCTCCGGCTCGGGTCTGTCGGAACACGCCGTCCACCACTTCCACGGCCTGGTCCTCGACGCTTACCGGCAGGGTGATGGCCGATGACCTCCATGTTGGAGGACCGGGTCGCCGTGGTGACCGGCGGTCGCGGAGGAGCCGGCCGCGCCGTCTGTCGACGGTTCATTTACGAGGGAGCCGTCGTGTACGCCGCCGACCTTACCGACGCTGGCTCTGCCGGCGGCCAGGACGACGCGCCCGGGACCTTTCTCCGACTCGACGTCACAGACGAGGACGAGGTCGTCGCCGCCATCAGCACGATCGAGGCCGAGCAGGGAAGGCTCGACATCGTGGTCAACGCGGCGGGGATCGAGATCGAGAAGACCGTGGCGGAAACCACGCTCGCGGAGTGGAACCGCATCTTCGCCATCAACGTCACCGGCACCTTTCTCACCTGCAAACATGCGCTGCCATTGCTCCGCCGATCCGAACACGCCTCCATCATCAACTTCGGCTCCTACGACGGCTACATCGCCGATCCGAAACTGGCCGCGTACTGTGCCACCAAGGGAGCGGTCCACGCCCTGACCAAGGCCATGGCCGTCGATCACGGTCCCGAGGGGATCAGGGTCAACGCCATCTGCCCCGGTTACATCGACACGCCGATGCTCGAACAGTTCTACCCGGAAGGGGTCGACCCGGTGGAGGCCAGGGCCGAGGCCGAACGGGTGCATCCGCTGCGAACCATCGGCACGCCGACCGACATGGCCAATCTCGTCAACTGGCTGGCATCCGACGAGGCCCGCTACGCCAGCGGCCAGCTCTGGGTTCTCGACGGCGGCTTGTCGGCCCAGATCCAGCAGATGAGGTTCTGAGGGTGAGCACACCGGAGGGCGAGGCCCCGGCCGGCGAGCGCATCCTCGACGCCACGCTCGCCCTTCTGGCCCGGGACGGCGTGGCCGGGGTCAGCGTGCGGACCGTTGCCGCCGAAGCCGGGGTGGCCCGGGGACTCGCCGGGTACTACTTCAACAACAAATCCGGTTTGATCAGCGCCGCCCTTCGGCGTATCGGTTCCCAGGATTTCGATCTGGTCCAGCCGGCCGCTGACGGGGTCGATCCGGTCGAGCATCTCCGATGCTGCCTCCGCCAAGCCGTCGATCCTTCGTACCTCGATCCCGCCTACCTCAGCCTTCGGCTGCAGCTGTGGTCGCTGGCCGGCGTCGACCAGAGCTACGCCGAGATCAATCGCGCGGCCCAGCGGCGCTATCTGAGAGGACTGGCCGACCTGATGTCCGCGGCCCGACCGGACCTGGAACCGTCCGAGGTTGGGCGGCGGTCCACCGACATTCTCATCATTCAAAACGGCGTGTGGCTGACCGCCGTGCTCATCGAAGACGGCGAGGCCGTCGACCGAGCCGTGGGCCGATGCGAGGCACTGGCGTTCGGGTGAGCCGGTGATCCTCCGTCTGCGACTTTGACTTACCCGTCCCGCGGCCGTGGCCGCCGACAAGCGTTGGTTGTAGGCGACTGATCGCTGCGGTCAGCGGATCTCTCGGGCGATGAGTTCGGTGAGAGCCCTGGTTGCGTCGGGGTTCTCCCCCGGCACGGTTCGCAGGACTTGATGGATCTGGGGAAGGGGTTCCAACTCGACCGGAGGTGACCACTCGACGATGTGATCGGTCAGGTACTGGCTGAGCACCAAACCGACTCCCAGGCCTGCCTCAACTGCGGCCAGAATCGCAGACGTCGAGGATCCCGCGAAGGACACGAAGTAGTCGAGCCCGGCGTTCTGGAGCTGGGGCCGCCCTGTCACCTGGTAGAAGCAGTCCTCCCCGAAACTGACCAGCGGAACCGGGGTCGTTGGCTGGTCCCAGCGACTCGATGTGACCCAGCACAGCTGGTCGGTCCACAGGACGACGTCGTCGGATCGAAGCTGCTCGTCGACGACCTGGATGATGGCCACGTCGATTTCGCCCCGATCGATTTGCTGAGAGAGATGTTCGGTCGAGGCGAAGGCGAACTGCACGATCGCGTTCGGATGGAGCCGGCTGAACCGCCCGAGAACGGCGGTGAGGTTCTCAGCGTAGAAATCCTGGTTGGCTCCGATGCGAACCTGTCCGGCGAGTTGGTCGTAGACGAGACGGGCGGCGGCCCGATCATGGAGTTCAAGCATCTCCCGTCCGTCCTCGATCAGGGCCGCTCCATCGCGGTTGGGGCGAATGGTGTGGCCATCGCGGATCAGCAGGGGGCGACCGACCTTTTCCTCCAGGCGCTTGATCTTGTGGCTGACCGCCGATTGGCTCAGGTTGAGGTAGCGGGCGGCGTTTGTCATGCCGTCGTGGTCCACCACGGCGATGAGGGTGCGGATCGATTCGAGGTCGAGCTGCAGTACGGCCATGACGTCGAGTATGCCCCGTATCCATGACAAAAGCTAATGGAAATCATCAAAGCATGTCTCTTGTGTCATGGTCGAAGATGGGAGACGATGAACCCATGGCAACAACCCTTTCCCCCACCCGCCGCACCGACACACTCGAGATTCCGGCCAACCGGTCACCCCAACCCGGCGGTGTCGATCCGGATTTCGGCCGGTCACCGGAGACCGCCGAGCCCGTTCCCAGCCCATCGCCGCCGCCGTCGTCGTCGTGGTGGTCGGACCTCCTCCACCGCCCGTCGTCGGACTTCCTCTCACCCAGCGACGCCGTTCTGTTCGTGGCCGATCCAAGCAACACCGTTCGTTCGATCCAGCGATAGCCGTATGCTCGCCTGGCACTCGGTCGCTGTTTCTGAACTTCGTGTATGGCGA
>JAOUGG010000291.1 GCA_029857855.1 Acidimicrobiia bacterium
CGCCATCGGACTCGGCGTTCTGGCCAACCTGACACTTCGGGCGATGAACGAGTGGAAGACGGCCTCCCACCCGGAGTCCGGCGAACTCGGCTCGTCGGCCCGCCCTTCGGGCTCGAAGCCGAGCGCCTCATGAGCGAGCCGGTCGAACGGAGCCGGCTGCTCGAGCTGGCCGTCGCTCTGGCCCGGGTGGCGGGTGACACGGCCCGCGACATGCGGTCCGAGGTGCTCGGCTCGGTCGAGGCGAAGTCGTCACCCACCGACCTGGTCACCGTGGCCGATGCGGCCGCCGAGCAGATCATCGTCGACGGGATCCGATCGGAACGGCCCGCCGACGCCATCATCGGCGAGGAGGGCGCGAGCCGCGACGGCACATCCGGTCTCACCTGGCAGGTCGATCCGATCGACGGCACCACGAACTTCGTCTACGGCCTTCCGGCCTGGTCGGTGTCGATCGCCGTCGCCTCCGCAGACCACACCGAGGTCGGCGTTGTGTACAACCCGGTGAACGACGAACTCTATACGGCCACCCGAGGCGGCGGTGCGTTCCTCAACGCCCGGCCGATCCAGGTCAACGAGCAGGGCGATTTGGCCCTCTCGCTGATTGGCACGGGCTTCAGCCCCCACAGCGGGGTCCGCCGGGTGCAGGCCGGCATCGCCATGTCGGTACTCCCCCTGATCCGCGACTACCGCCGGTTCGGCTCGGCCGCCCTCGATCTCTGCGCCGTCGCCTGCGGTCGGATCGACGGGTTCTACGAGACGGGCCTGAACATCTGGGACTACGCCGCCGGCGCCTTGATGGTCGAGGAGGCCGGCGGGACCTACCGTCTCCTCCCGGCGAATGCGCACCATGGCGCCTGGCTCGTGGCCGCACCGCCGCAACTGGTCGACCCGCTGCAGGACCTGGTGGAAAAGGCCCTCGACGACCTCGACTGAGGACCGCCGAAGATTCTGGGAGAGCTACCCCTCTTTTGGCCCGCCGGCAACTAGCGTGGAGGCAGTCGAGCGACGACCTCCGGTGCGATACAGCCCGGTGTTCCGGCGGGACTTTCTCGGCATGATCAATGCACCTGTATCGGCAATCGGGCATCATTCATACTTGTGGGAACTCGAATTCTAACCGTCGAAGACGACGAACGTATCAGGCAGGCCGTGACGATGGCCCTCGAGGAAGAGGGCTGGGACGTCACCGAGGCGGGTACCGGCGAGGCCGCCCTGGAGTCGTTCTCCGACGACCCCGCGGACGTCGTTCTGATCGACATCATGCTGCCGGGCATCGACGGATTCGAGGTCTGCCGCTCCATCCGACGCGGCAGCGACGTTCCGATCATCATGGTCACCGCCAGAGCCGACACCCACGACGTGGTGGCGGGACTGGAAGCCGGTGCCGACGACTATCTGACCAAACCGTTCGCGCCGAAGGAACTGTCGGCCCGCATCCGAGCGATGTTGCGGCGAGCACGAAGCTCCGAGCCGGGCGACATGGAACGCATCAAGGTCGGCGAACTCGAGATCAGCCCCGAGGAGGGCCTGGTCCTGAAGAACGGCGAGGAACTCCACCTCACCAAGACCGAGTTCAAGCTTCTCGTCGAGCTGGCCTCACAGCCGGGCAAGGTCTTCAGTCGTGAAGTTCTTCTCGAACGGGTGTGGGGCTACGACTACTTCGGCGACGGCCGCCTCGTCGACGTCCACGTTCGCCGGCTGCGGACCAAGGTCGAGAGCGATCCGGCCAGCCCCCGCTATGTGGTCACGTCGCGAGGGCTCGGCTACAAGCTGCAGCCGTAGCGTCCCGTCACCGATGGAACGCTGATGGCCGGGACGAGTTGGTGGCGAGGCCTGCTGGCCCGACTCACCCTGGCCTACGCGATCGGCGCGCTCCTCCTGTCGACCATCGTCGCGTTCGCCAGTTTCACCATCGCCCAGAACCGGCTGTTGGAGACCGAGAGGTCCAACGCCCAGGAACAGTTCCACCGCAACGCCCTGCAGGTGCGCACTGATCTGGCCCGCATACCGATCGATGCCGACGACGAGACTCGTGAAGCGGTCTACAGCAAGCTCAACCAGGATCTGCGACGGCCCAACGGATCGATCTCACTGCTGCTCCCTCCGACCGGGCTCGGCCGGGGGTTGCTGAACGAATCCGACATCCCCGACAGCTTCAAGGCCGCCGTCCTCGAGAACTTGATCGTCGACTATCTCTATGAGAACAAGAGCCAGGCCGGAACGGCCACGGCCAACTACATCATCGGCATCTACATGGAGGACCTCGGAGCCCAGTACTTCGAGGTACTCAACCTGGCCGAGCTGGAGGCCACGACGGCATCGCTTCGTCAAATCCTGCTGGCCACCGCCATCGCCGCCAGCCTCGCCGGGGCCGGTCTCGGCTACTACTCGGCCCGGAGGGCCCTGGCTCCCGTGTTCCGGGTGTCCAACGCGGCCCAGGCCATCGCCGCGGGCGACTTCAGGACACGTCTCGATCCGACCGTCGATCCCGATCTGGCCGTCCTCAGCCGTTCGTTCAACGACATGGTCGATGCATTGGAGGCCCGGATCCGGCGCGACGAACGATTCGCTTCCGACGTCAGCCACGAGTTGCGATCTCCGCTCATGACACTGACCGCCTCGGTCGAGGTCCTGGAGCGCCGTCGGGGATCGCTTCCCGAGGTGGCTCAGCGGGCCGTCGATCTGCTACGCCAGGACCTGACCCGCTTCGAGCGTCTCGTCGAGGACCTGCTTGAGATCTCCCGGATGGACGCCGGCGCGGTACAGCTCCAACTCAGCCACTTCCGTCTCAACGAGTTCCTCATCAACGTGATCGCCCAATCCCGTAGTCCCGAGACCGAGCTGGCTCACCCGGACAAGGATAATGCGCTCTTCATCACCGCCGACAAGCGGCGGATGGCCCAGGTCCTGACCAACCTGATCGACAACGCCCAGAAGTACGCCAGTGGTGCCACCGCCATTCGCTATCGCCGCGTCGGGGACCGGGTGCTGATCATGGTGGAGGACAACGGACCCGGCGTTCCCCTCTCGGACCGGGAACGGATCTTCGACCGGTTCAGTCGCGCCAGCTCCGATGCGGGCCGCCGCTCACGCGATTCGGGGGTCGGCCTCGGGCTGTCGCTCGTGTCGGAACACGTTCGCCTCCATGGCGGGAGGGTTTGGGTGACGGAGCGAACCGACGGCAAACAGGGTGCCCGGTTCGTTGTGGAGCTCCCGGTGGGCGAACACGACAACGACACCGAGGAGATGGCAATATGATCGTCCGATGGAGCCGATTGCTCGCTCACTGCGCGGTGGCGCTGTGGGCGCTGCTGTTGGTCTCCTGCTCCCTGCCGGTCGGCGGCGAGATCGAGACACTCGACACCGCCGAGTACGCCGACATCGTCTCGGGGCTCGACACCACGACGACCACGCAGCCGTTGGCGGAGGAAGGCACCCAGATTCGCCTCTACTTCATCAGCGACGGCGGCCTGGTACAGGTGTTCAGGCCGTTCGTCTCGGAACCGACGATCCCCGAGATTCTCACGGCGCTCCAGGAGGGTCCCACCGAGGAGGAGATGGCTGACGACCCGTCGCTTCGCACGGAATTGCCGGCCGGTCTCAACCCCGATCCGCGACGGGACCCCGGGGAGGAAACGATCATCGTCAACGTGAGCGACGAGGGTGGCCTCCGACCTCTGTTCAACGAAAATCCCGTCAAGGCGGAGTACGTCGTGACGCAGCTCGTCTGTACCCTCACCAAGCTCAACCTCCTGAGCGGTATCCCGATCACCGGGGCGGAGTTCTACGACTCGCAGGGCCGAATCCCCATCGTCGACGCCAACTCGACCTCGATCGAAGGCCCGGCCCGCGCGTCGGACTTCAACGATTGCCTGACCCAGGCCGAGCTCGACGCTCTGGCCGAGGAGGCCGACGCCGGAGGCGACGGGTCGACAACGACCACCGACGGCTGAGGATCGGCAACCGTCTACCCGGCCGCCGGAAAAAAATCAGGCGAAGAACTGTTTCGCCGTGTCCCAGAGTTCGGGAGTCACGTGCTTCAGCTCGGCCACGGCCTCCTCCAGGGGCACCGTGACGATGCTGTCGTGCTGGAGGGCGACCATCGATCCCCAAGCCTCGTCGTGGGCGGCCTCGATGGCGGCCACGCCGAACCGGGTCGAGAGAACCCGGTCGAACGCCGTCGGAACGCCACCCCGCTGAATGTGGCCGAGCACGGTGACCCACGTTTCGTAGCCGGTTCTGCCCTCGATCTCGCCGGCCACCCGGTAGGCGATGCCGCCGAGGCGGATGTGCCCGAACTCGTCGAACACGTCGGGGGGATCTCCATCGTGCCGGGTGTGGGCTTCGCCCCTTCGGCAACGACGACGACCGAGAAGAACCGACCGCCCTCCTCGTGGCGCTTCTTCAGCGAGCGGCACACATCCTCGATGTCGAACGGCTCCTCCGGAATGAGCGTACGGGTCGCCCCACCGGCGATTCCGGCCCAGGTGGCGATGTGGCCGCCATGGCGGCCCATAACCTCCCGATGGCGATCATGGCATCGAGACCGTGTCGCTCGACGGTCTCGAACACACCCGGGCGTCGGGATCGTACTTGAACGGGTTGTAGCGACTGGTCCCGAGGACGGTCCCGCCCTGGTTGAGGGTGTATTGCATCCGGGCGATGCTGAGCATCTCGTGGTTGTCGTCGACGACGCCCCGCCAGCCGTCGTGGAAGCCGAACAGCTCGTCGCCGTAGTGGCGGGTGCCTTTTCGGACGATGGCGCGGATGACCGCGTTCAAGCCAGGACAGTCGCCACCACCGGTCAGAACTCCAATTCGCACCCGGCCAGGCTAGCGGCTCACGTCCCGCCGACCCCTCGTGTCCGTCGTTGCGCCGGTCATGTCATCGTGTGGGAAGATCGAGGCGACGGGCTTCGTCCAGTCGCACCTAGACTGCCGATCAGCCGACACGGAGGAGCAAAATGGGAATCATCGTCGC
>JAOUGG010000292.1 GCA_029857855.1 Acidimicrobiia bacterium
GAAGACAACGAACCGCCCCCGGGCCAGTTCGGCGCCCCGGTTGCAGTTTCGGAGGAAGCCCAGATTCTGTTCATTGCGGACGTATCGTAACCCCGCGATCGATTCGAGGACCGAGACCTGGAGATCAGTCGAGCAGTCGTCCATCACGATGACCTCGTAGCGAAAGCTCGTGCGGAGACCTCTCACCGCCTCGAGGCAGGCGATCGTGTAGTCGACGGCGTTGAAGATGGGAACGATGATCGACACGTCAGGGTCGGGTCGGCCCTGGCCGTGTTCCTCGAACTTGAGATGGCGACAGATCCGTTCGAAGTCGGCCGGTTGGGGGAGGTCGGCCGGTTCGGCATCGATCATCGTCCCGTCGAGGGCGAACGCCCGCCGACCCTCGTTGCGGCCGTGCAGCAGGTAGTGGACGAGCGGGTTGACCCCGGCCTGTCCGACATCGGGATACTGGAGGAGATAGCGGCCCGAGTCGAACTGGGTGGAGGCCGCCCGTCCCTCCAGGCCTCCGTGGCGAAGGTAGTGGTCGAGAAGGTTGACCCCGGCCTCCACCACGTCGCGGTTCGCCTCGGCGTAGAACGTCGGATCGAAAAGCCCGGAGGTGGCGATGAGCTGAAGCTGATCTTCCCGTTCGGGGCCGACATGGTCGGTGACCCGATACCGATCCGTTGCCGCCGACAGCTTCCGTTCGAGTCGGTCGAGAAAGCGGCCCAGGCGGGAGTGCACGGCCACCGTTGGCGTCGGCAGCTGGGCCACCGCCTTCGAGACGGTCAGCTCCTCGGCGATCTCGGTGAACCGGTTCTTCAGCTCGGACAGCTCGGCGAGTTCCTGGCGCCGGGCCTCGGTGACGTCGTGGAGGATCTGATCCTGCCAGCGAACCCGGCGGCGGAGGCTGTCGAGTTCCGAATGGCGGTCGCCGCCATCGGTTGCGGGTCGGATCGGCACGGATCCTCCGCCGGCCGGCGGGTCCTGCGGCGCCTGCATCTGCTCCCGGGTGTCGTCGATGATGTGATCGAACCGGTCGGCCATGCGGCGGTACAGCTCGAGGTCGAACTCGTTTCGAGCCAGGAGTTCCTCGAACAGGTCTCCGCCCAGCTCCTCCCGCATCAGCTCGTGGATTACTTCGATCGACTGCTCGGCGTCCTGGGTCACGTTGTCGTGCCGGTACTCGATCTGCACACGATCGTGCCCGTAGAACGATCGCAGCTCGTGGTTGATCGACTCGATCGACTCGGCAAATCGTTCGACCAGACCGAAGGTTGGGATCGACTCCAGGAACTCGATGGCAAGATCGAGCCCGGCTTTCATGTCGTTGCGCGCCGCACCGCGCTCGGGCAGCAGCTCCCGGGCCAGGTGGGAGACCTGGAAATCGCCGATGACACCGGGTCCTCGCCGGTCGAGCTTGAGCTGGACGTATTCGGCCAGCGTGCCTTTGGGCTCGTCGAGCCCGAGTTGTCGCTGCCACTCGAACAGGTAGGCGGACCGGACCCGCGAGATCGGCTCCCTCAGGATGACCAGGGGGAACACCCGGTACGGACCCGAAGGAGCGGGTGGGTGGAGTTGGTGGGAGGTGATGGCCAGCAGGTCGGGATGTTCGGTGATCAGCCGATGGGCGTCGGACGGCTGGAGATGACCGTCGGGGCTATCGGTCTCGATCCGGTAGAGCTGGCGGCCGAAGAGCTGATCGAGGGATCGCTCGATGGAGGTTCCCGCGTTCTTGAAGATGTGGTAGTGGATGAGGATTCGGCGATCGGACCTGGGTTCCGGCACGGTGAACCTTCTTTCGTCAGGTCCGACCGTGGGCGCGTGAACACCCGTCGGACCTCGGTGCGGCGATGTGGCGGCTGGGGCGGCTGGGGCGGCGACAGGATCGGGAGCTGCCGTCATCGACCCTAGCAGTGCGTCCGTCGGGCAACGGTGAGCCGACTCGCGCGGTTCGCAAGCGTCGGGGAGGACGACAGCCGAGCCTGGCGAGGACCGACACGGCTGTCAACGATCAGCTCCGGCGACGGCGGTCTCCCCACATCCGGCCCGCCGGCCGATGTCGAGGTGCTCGGACCTCAGGGCGGCGTCGATACTGGCCTCGTTGAATCCGGGCCAGAGCAGATCCCAACGCTCGACGGTCGGCGGCTGTTCGCAGACGATGGTTGCGGTCCGTTCCCGGTAGCGGACGACGTCGCCAACGTGCTCATAGGAGTTCCCGACCGCGATCGCTCGCAGCCCGACGAGGCCCAGGGCAACGGCCAGGACGACCGCCGGAGCGCGGTTCGCTCCACGGACGGCCAACCGCAGGTTGTAGTAGAGCGCCGCAAGCATGGCGGGGGCGGCGAGCGACGTGCCCCGGACGGAACGACTGGCTTGATGATTACCCGCGACATCACGGAGAACGGCGATCGCCGCCGAACTCACCACAATCGATGCCGCTGCGAGTGTCAGGCCGACGACAAGGGCGACCTCGTGACGCGACGGATCGCGGCGACGCAGGAGGCGAACGATGGTGATCGCCCACAGGCCCAACAGGGCCAGCGAGACGACAACATGGACGCGGTCATAGGTCGCCTGCGACGCAGTGAACACCGCTGTCTGGTTCACGAGCCCGGCGCCGATCAACCGCAAGGTGTCGACCAATGCCTCGACGAGGTCGGTCACCAAACCTGAATGCGCCGCCCCTTGAGCGTCGAGGGCCTTCAACCCCAACCAACGCACCAACATTGCGGCGAATCCAAGTACACCGAACAGTCGAAACGTCGAAGCCACGGGATTCCGGGCGACGACGGATGCGACGAGAGCCACCGCAATCATCGACATGGAGAGCACCGCGGTCGGCGCATCGCCTGCGATAAGCACAAGCAGGAGGACCGCCGCCAGTACCCGTTCGTTCGAGGCGAGGGTCGACCATGACGACGACCGTTGGTCGCCGACGCGTCGGTCGTGGCGGACGACGGCGAGACGGCAGGCCACGGCAATGGCCACGACGCCTTGGAGAAAGAGGACATTGGATTCCAGAAGAAGCGAATTGGTCACCATGTTGCGCACGTCGAAACGGAAGGCCAGCAGCCCGGCGAGGGCAGCGGCCGAAACAGGGACCAGTCGACGATCGGAGGCCGGCAGCAGGGCGAGCAGGCCGCTGCTCACGATCCAGGCCATTGCGACCGCGGCCAGCGAACCGACAACCCAGAAGATCGTGTAGTCGCTCCGCGTGATGGCGACATGGTTGAGTACGGCGTGAACCACCGGGATGTGGGTGAATGGCTGGGCCTCGACAAAAGGCTCGGTGAGCTGTAGCTGCCCGTCGGCGGAGTAGCGAACGGACATCCGCCAGAGGTCGCCGTAGTCCGGCAGCTCGAGTGTCGTGCGAAGCCGGCGGTAGTAGGCGTAGATCACCGAGCCATAGACCGCTAGCGGCAATGCAATGACCAGGGCGGACCCAAGACGATCGATACGACGTGTCGGCACCCTCATCGATCGTTGCCCCTCAGGTCCCCGGCCGCTGCGACTCGACCGACTGCGCCGCAAGCGACGTCGGTACCGATTCGAACCGTTCATCCAGGGCGACCCCGAAGAAATCGTGGATCGCTTCGACGACCGGGCGAACCGGCACACCGGGCCACAGAGGGAGTCGGATCAGCCGCGACGACACCCGATCGGTGATCTCGCCGCCCCCCGACAGCCGTCCATGACGCAATCCCGCTCGTGACGAGTGAAGCGGCAGGTAGTGGAACGGAGCCGAGATCGATCGATCGCGAAGGTAGCGGATCAATTCGTCGCGAACCTCCTGCTCCCTCACGAGAAGGTGAAAGATGTGTGCGTTGTGACGCACGCCGTCCGGATCGACCGGCAGGCTGAACAAACCACGCTCGGCCAGCGGTCGAAGCGCATCCCGATAGGCCGACCAGGCCGAACGGCGCGATTCGGTGACGTCGACCGCATCCTCGAGTTGTGACAGCAGAAGAGCCGACGTCAGTTCGCTCGGCAGGGCCGAGGTGCCGATGTCCACCCAACTGTACTTGTCGACTTCTCCGAGGAAGAACGCCCGACGGTTCGTACCTTTCTCCGACAGGATGTGGGCGCGGCTCCGGAACTCCGGCCGGTTGACGACCAGAGCTCCACCTTCACCGCAGTGGATGTTCTTGGTGTTGTGGAAGCTGATCGTCGTGAGATCGGCTGTCGTGCCGACCTGACGACCGTCCCGCTCGGTCATCAGCGATTGGGCGGCGTCCTCGACAAGCAACAGATCTCGGTCATCGCTGAGCCGACGAAGTGCATCGATGTCGCACGGGTTCCCGGCGTAGTTCACAGCCACGATCACCTTGGTACGCGCCGTCACCGCTTTGGCCACAGCGTCGACGTCGATGTTGAACAGGCGCGGTTCGATGTCGACGAAAACCAGAGCGGCCCCCCTCAGTGCGAACGCGGTCGCCGTCGACGAAAAGGTGAACGACGGCAGGATGACCTCGTCGCCGGGCCCGACCCGGCAGAGGAGTGCCGCCATTTCGAGCGCGTCGGTGCACGACTGGGTGACGACGACCTCTGAATCGAACCGGTGCTCGAGCCATTGGCGGCACCGTTCCTGGAACGGATACGGGGCACCGTAGGCTGCCCGCGACAGGACCTCCTCGACATACTGCTTCTCGTTCGACGCGCGGTGGTTCCGGTTGAACGGAATCTTCATGACGTTCGGCTGATCTCCTGACTCCGCCTCGGCGTGAATCATCGGCTGATGGTGGTCGGGTCGAGTTTCGTGGTTTGTGCCGTCATGCCGTGAGAGCCCCGGACTGATAGAGCAGGATGCCGGCCACGATCAATCCGGTCGACCAGGCATGTGACTTGCGGATCGACTCGTTGAACACCACGCGGGCGAAGACGAGGCTGATGACTGGAACTGCAGCCGTACAGAGGTAGACCTGAGCCAGGGTGAGATGGCGCAACGCCAGATAGGTCGAACCGGGAATCGGAAGGAAGAGT
>JAOUGG010000003.1 GCA_029857855.1 Acidimicrobiia bacterium
TGAGATCGATGCGGATCATCGTAAACTCGGGATCGGCGGCGGAGAACAAGCCGGTCATGAGATGGAGCAGCCCGTCTCCGGTCAGCTCAACGGCCGCCAGACTGTGGCCCTGGGGAACGGGCGAGGCGTTCGGCGACGGCTCGGCGTCGAGATCGTCGACGGGAAGCGTGACGATGGCGTTGCGCGGATCGACGAGGTAGAGCAGGCCGGCGAAGTCTCCGACCATTCGCCCCGTCACGTCGTAGACGTCGACCTGACCGTCGGCCAGGTCGACCCGCAGCAGACGCCCGGAATGCTGAGCGAACACGTGATAGCGGGTGAGCGCCGAATCGAGGTCGCTCACGTCGACCGTGGACTGATCGGGGTCGACGGTGGTCGACGTCGAACCGCCCTCGTCGACCGCCGCGTCGGCGGCACCGCTGTCGGCGGTCGAGGCCGACGTTGGCGTGGTCGCGGTCGCCGCGTCGAGGTCGCCTGCCAACCCCTCGACCTCGGTGGTCGGAGCGCGGAACAGGTTCCAGACGACGAAGGCCAGCACCACTCCAACGGCCAGGAGCCGCAGCGGATGCGTGAGCCCCCGCCGAACGCCCGGCGCACGAACAGCAGCGTCGTGGGACTGATCGGTCGACGTCAACCAGTGCGACTTGTCGGTGCCGGAGATCACCTCCGCTCCGGCCGCCCGGGGGGAGACCAGCGGCAGCCCGCACTCCGAGCAGAAGCGAGCCGTCGACGCCGACTCGTGGCCGCAGCTGGTGCAGGAGGTCACAGTACCTCAACAGTACTCGCCCCTCGCCCTCCCGATTCTGCGCGCGTCAGGTGACAACCAGTGTCACCTGAGCTGCAAATTTCGGGAGCGGCTACGTTCTGCGCGCGTCAAACGGGAACCAGTGCCGCCCTGGCTGCAAATTTCGGGGAGGGAGGTGGGGTGGGGGCTAGATCTTTTCGAGGGGCGCCCAGGCCAGGAGCAGCGTCTTCTGGCCGACCGAGGGGAAGTTGACGACGACCTCGGCCTTGTCGCCGAGACCGTCGATCCCAAGGATCACGCCCTCGCCCCACTTCTTGTGCGCCACGTCGTCGCCGATCTTGAAGTCGACGTCACCGGCGCCCGACCGGGTCGGACCCTGTGGCCTCAACGCGGCGTCGACGATCCGGTCACGCCCGGTGAACGACGACGAGGCCGTGCCTCCCCCACCGGCCCGATTGCCGCCCCGGCCGAAGACCGACCTCGCCCGGCTGCGGGAGTCACGACTACCGGGAGCGTCGGCCACGAGCTCGGACGGGATCTCATCGAGGAACCGGCTGGCCGGGTTGTAGCCGGTCTGGCCGAAGAGCAGGCGGGACCACGCATTGGTCAGGTACAAGCGCTGCTGAGCTCGGGTGATACCCACGTAGGCCAGCCGCCGCTCCTCCTCCATCTCGTCGGGATCGGTGAGCGAGCGCATGTGGGGAAAGATGCCGTCCTCCAGCCCGATGATGACGACGACCGGGAACTCGAGGCCCTTGGCCGCATGCAGGGTCATCAGCACGACCGACGAGTCGTCGTCGGTGATGGCATCGGAGTCGGTGACGAGGCTCACCTGCTCCAGGAACTCGTCGATCTCGTCGAACTGCTGGGCCGTGCCGACGAGCTCCTGCAGGTTCTCGAGCCGACCCTCGGCCTCGATCGAGTTGTCATCCTCCAACTCGGCCACGTAGCCGGTGTCGCGCAGGATGGCCTCGAGCGCAGCGGCCGGACCCTCGGCCAGTTCCTCGGTGAACGAGTCGAGCAGCGACAGGAACCCGGCGATGCCCTTCAGCGATCGACCGCTGACGCCGGCCTCGTCGGCCCGCCGGAGGGCGTCGATGAAGGTCATGGCGTTGGTTCGGGCGAACGATTCGACCTTGGCCACGGTGGTGTCGCCGACACCCCGCTTGGGCACGTTGATGATGCGTTTGATCGAAACCTCGTCGGCCGGGTTCGACGCCGCCTTCAGGTAGGCGACGGCGTCCTTGATCTCCCGGCGATCGTAGAAGCGTGTGCCGCCCACGACCTTGTAGGGGATGCCGACCCGCATGAAGTAGTCCTCGATGACGCGGGACTGGGCGTTGGTCCGGTAGAACACCGCCATCTCGCCCCAGCGAAAATCGCCGGTGTCATGTAGCTGGGCCAGCTCGCCGGCCACGAACTGGCTCTCGTCGACCTCGTCGTCGGCGTGGTACCGGATGATCCGGTCGCCGCCGCCCTGATCGGTCCACAGATTCTTCGGCTTGCGACCGAAGTTGTTGGCGATCACCGAGTTGGCGGCATCGAGGATCGTCTGGGTCGAGCGATAGTTCTGCTCCAACAGCACCACGGTGGTGTCGGGGAAGGCGTGTTCGAACTCGATGATGTTGCGGATGTCCGCCCCGCGGAAGCGATAGACCGACTGGTCGGAGTCGCCGACCACGGTGACGTTGCCGTGAGCCGAAGCCAGCTTGACAACCAGTTCGTTCTGCACGCCGTTGGTGTCCTGGTACTCGTCGACCAGGATGTGTTTGAAGCGACGCTGGTAGTAGGCGAGCGTCTCCGGCGCCTTCCGGAACAGTTTGACCGAGTTCAACAGCAGATCGTCGAAGTCCATGGCCGAGGCCTGCTGCAACCGCTTCTGGTATTCGACGTAGATATCGGCGGCCCGCTTCTGCATGCCGACACCCTCGTTTCCCTCGGCCCGGGCCTGAAACGCCGCGGCGTCGAAGCCGTCGTTCTTGGCCGACGAGATGATGGCCTGGACGGCTCGGGGCTGGTAGCGCTTCGGGTCGAGACCGAGATCACGGATGACATAGCCGGTGAGGCGTACGGCGTCGGCCTGATCGTAGATCGTGAAGTTCGACGGGAACCCGATGATGTCGGCCTCCCGGCGGAGGATCCGTACACAGGCCGAGTGGAACGTCGAGACCCACATCTTCTCGGCGACCGGACCCACGAGGGCACCCACCCGATATTTCATTTCGTCGGCGGCCTTGTTGGTGAAGGTGATGGCCAGGATCTCGAACGGCGAGGCCCCCTCGTCGATCAGCCACGCGATGCGGCGGGTCAGCACCCGGGTCTTGCCCGACCCGGCGCCGGCCATCACGAGAAGAGGGCCGCCGCTGTGGGTCACGGCGTCGTGTTGAGCCGGATTGAGGCCGTCGAGAATGATGGGGGCGGTCGTCGTCATGGCAGTTCCAACCCTACCTCAGCCCGATGCCGCAACGCCCGTGTCAGCCCGTTCTCGTACAGCTCGTCGAGGCTTCCGGTGTCGGCCGGACCCATGCCGACGAGTTCGAGCATCACATAGCCGTGGACGGTGGCGTAGAGATGATAGGCGGCGGCCGGGGGATCGATGTCGCCGGGAACCGTTGTGGCATCGGCCACGGCGTCGACCAGGAACTGAAAGGACACGGCAGCTCGTTGGGCCGCCCGTTCGCTCGGCTCGAAATCGGGCACGGCCCGCCCGAACATCACCAGATAGTGGGTCGGATTGGCCAGCGCCCATCGACGGTAGGCCCGGCCTGCTTCGGCCAAATCGCCCGAGTGGTAGTGAGGGGTGAGGGATTCGTCAAAGGATTCGAAGCCGTCGAGGAAGATGGCCTCCACCAACCCGTGCTTGCCGCCGAAATGGGTGTAGATCCCCGTCGTCGAACAGCCGGCTCTGTCGGTGATGTTGCGCACGGTGAGTGCGGCGGCCCCATCGTGCTGTAGGACGCTGAGCGCGGCTTCGAGCAGCGTCCGTCGCATATCAGGAAGTGACGCTGCAGAGGGTGACGCTGCACGAGGTGACACAGCAGGTGGTGACGCAGCAGGAGTTGACCGGACGACCATCTGTAACTAAGTTATGTCTATAACTAAGTTACAGCAACACCACCAACGTTACGGAGTCGTGCAATGACCGCAACCGACGTCAACATCTATCTCGCAGGGAACTACGCCCCCGTCGCCGAGGAGGTCACGGCCTTCGACCTAGCGGTCGTCGGCGAACTCCCCGCCGAGCTCAACGGCCGTTACCTGCGCAACGGCCCGAACCCTGCCGGCGACGTCGACGTGCGCTCGCGCCACGCCACCCACCACTGGTTCACCGGCGACGGCATGGTTCACGGCATTCGCCTGCGGGAGGGGAAGGCCGAGTGGTACCGCAACCGGTATGTCGGATCGGCCGGGCTCAGCAGGCTCCGGGGCGAATCCGATATCAACGGACCCAACTGGAGCGGCATCGGCTTCGGGCCAAACACCAACGTCGGCGGTTTCGCCGGTCGAACCTGGGCCATGATGGAGGCCGGTGCCACGCCCGTCGAGCTGACCTACGAGCTGGAAACCGTCGCCCGCAACGACTTCGACGGCACCCTCCCCGGCGCCTTCACCGCCCATCCCAAGTTCGACCCCGACTCCGGCGAGATGCACGCCATGGTCTACGCCTGGGCCCAATGGCTGGACCACGTGCAGTACGTGATCGTCGGGCCCGACGGCAGGGTGAGCCGTACCGTCGACATCGGTCTCCCCGGCATGACGATGCTGCACGACATGGCACTCACCGAGCGCTATGCCCTCGTGTTCGATCAGCCCTGCACGGTGGATCTCGATCTCGCTTTCGCCGGTCGATTCCCCTTCCGCTGGAATCCGGACTACGGCAACCGGGTCGGTCTGCTCCCCCGCAACGGCGACGCCGCCGACATCACCTGGATCGATGTGCCCATCGGGTACTCCTACCACCCGATGAACTCCTATGACACCGTCGACGGTGGCGTCGTCGTCGACCTGTGCGTGTTCGACAAGATGTTCGACGCCGACATCCTCGGTCCGTTCGAGAACCTCCCAAGGCTGGAGCGCTGGGAGCTCGACCCCGCCCGGCGGACATCATCGGTCACCGTCATCGACGAGTCCGCCAACGAGTTCCCTCGGACACGGGGCTCCTTGTCGACCAAGCCGTACCGGTACGGCTACTGTGTCGGCGTGTCGAACGAACCGGGCGAACGGTGGACGACGATCAAGCACGACCTGGAGACCGGCGCCCGCCACGAGTTCGACCACGGCCCCGGTCGCGCTGCCGGCGAGGCGGTGTTCGTGGCCCGTGACGGCGGCGAGTCGGAGGACGACGGCTGGTTGTTGACCTTCGTCCACGACCAGAACGAGGGATCGGCCGAGTTCGTGGTGCTCGATGCCCGTGACTTCGAGCGGGGCTACGTCGCCCGGGTCCCACTCCCCCAGCGGGTTCCGTTCGGCTTCCACGGCAACTGGATCAGCGACCGCGCCGTCGCTCCCCCACCCCACTAGAACTTTGTGCTCCCAACGACCCAATGGAGGGTCGCCGGCGGCACGAAGTTCGGTCGTGGGTTTGGTCTATCCCGCTGCTGCCTCGGAAGAAGCGGCCCGCAGCCGTTCATGGAGCTTCTCACGCAGCTCGTCGGGTTCGACCTCGTTCCAGGTTCGTCGTCGACGGGCTACGACGACACCGGTGGCGGTCGCGACCCCGGCCAAACCGGCCAGACCAAGCAGCTTCCAGGCGTTCACCTGCCCTATGGTAGGCGTCCGATGGCAAAGACTCTTTCATTGGCCGACGCCGCGGCGACGACCGGCACCGGAGACGTCTGGTTGTTCCGCGGCCACAGCCCGGCCGACCGGGTGATCCGCTTCGCCACCAACAGCCCGATCAACCACGTCGGCATGGCCGTCGCCATCGACGACCTCCCGCCCCTCCTCTGGCACGGAGAGCTCGGCCGATCCCTGCCCGACGTCTGGACCGGAACCCGCAAGCGCGGCCCTCAACTCCATCGCCTCGAGGACGCGGTCTCCACGTGGGTGCATCGCTACGGGCAACGGGCCTGGTTTCGACAGATCGACATCGAAGCCACCCGGGAGATGGAGGACGCCGCGCTGGCCGCGATCAACGAACTCGTCGACCGACCGTTCCCCAAAGCCCTGTCGCTTGGCGTGCGCTGGGTCAAGGGACGGTTCCGCCGTCCAGTGTCGTTCGAAGATCTGTACTGCGCCGAGCAGGTCGCGCTCACCTACCAGCGGATGGGCCTGCTCAACGGCGATCGACCTCCCAACTGGTACGACCCGGGCCGATTCTGGAGCGGCGACCGCCTGGAGCTGATCGGTGCGGCTCTCGGTCCGGAGATCGAGATCGTCGACGTGCCCCCGCTCGCCAAACGCTGATCCTGGGGAACCGGTGGCGGATGGTCGGCGATCTCGACCGGTCGACGCAATGAGCTACCTCTCCCCGCGGCTCCCCCGACGCGTCGTTGGCCCACCATCAACTTGTCCACCCGGGCCCGGGCCTCCGCCGGCAGCCCGTCGGCCGGCCCGATTGAGAGAGCCGGCGTCAGCTTGGTCGCCCCGTTTGAGATCCGGGTGGGGTGCGATCCCTTCCTCATCGATCGACAAGGCATTGACGACGGGTTTCATCGTTGGGGCAACCCGGCCAATCACCTTGTCCCAGATCTCCTGTTGGTCGTCGAGCCCGGTGATCGAGGGTCCGAACCGCAACACATCTACGATCTGAAGCCTGCCGTCAGTCTCAACCATTGCTGTCAGGCCATCACTGCCGTGCTGATCCAAGAGCCAGAACCTGCTCACAGCCGAACGTCCTTGCTTAGTCGGTAGGTCTGACAGCAGTCTAGACCGTCCTACTCAGTCCACGGCCACGCCCGGCTACTGCCACCACCATGGCCCGAGCACTCGCGCGTCCTTCCTGACGACTTGATGGCCGTTGGCGCCAACAGTTTCTGCCTTGGGCACGAGCTACGCCTACTGCCAGCGCCAACCCCACCCCACCCCCGTTCTGGCGGCTGTAGACCACCGATACCGCACCCTGCAACCGCCAGTTGGGGTGGACTGGGGTTCTCGGCTCGTTCTGGCGGCTGTAGACCACCGATACCGCACCCTGCAACCGCCAGTTGACGGTTCGAGGCTGGCCGATCCCAGATCTTGTTCTTGTCTCGGCGTTCAGGTGCCGTTGCGGCGACCGCCCGCGGTGCCGATCCAGTCGGCCGGTTTCGGCGCGTCGGTGGCCGCCGTCGGGTCCAGCTCACGAACGAGTCGCCACGCCTCGTCGGCTCTGGTTCTGGCGTCGACATAGGTCCGCTGGGCCTGGCGAGCCGCCGACTCGGCGGCCGCCACGACCTCGGGGTCGAAGGCCCGGGCCGACTGGGCGTCGATGCGGGCCAGCTCGGCGGTGACCACCAGGGTCGCCGCATCCTGGCTGAGCTGCTCGGCCCGGGCCGACAGCTCGGTCGCCCGATCGTGGGCCGCGGCCACCGCGGCCAGGTCGGTGTCGTCGGGCTGGACATCGAGTTCGAACGGCGTCGCGGCATGGGCGAACACCGAGACACCGAGTTCGGGGAGCAGGGCTTCGAGCGGTCGATCGCCCGGGCCCAGCGGTTGGCCGTGGCGAACACGAACGGGAGCGAACACGAGATCGGCGGAACGGTTCAGCCGGTTGAAATCCGACGGCGAGGCAAGGCCCACCACCGTCGCCGACAGCCGAGCCTCGTCGATCAGTGTGGCCACCCGCTCGCGGTCGACCATGTCGTCGCTTTCGACCAATACTTCGATCACAGCGTCGCTCCAGGACGAGCTTCTGGTGCACATCCAGGCCAGCATCGTCAACAGTTGACCGGTGTGGTCATCGGACCACCACACGCGGATGCTCCGACCCTTCGAACTCCCGGCGGCGTGGAAGAGGCGGGACCAGCCGGCATCGGGCGTGTGCACAATGCCGACATTGCAGCTGTGACGGATGGCGGTGTGGATCATCGACCCGTGGTCCACCGCCTTCTCCCGGTCACAGTCGTCCTCGAACCAGCTGGTCAGAACCATGTTGGCCCGCAGGGATCCGATGCCGTGAGCCTGCAACATCGCACTCACACCACCGTCGAGCGTGTCGGCGGCCAGCACCCGGCCGTACACCGTTCCCTCCCGGTCGCTCAGCTCCTTCTGCAGTTCGAGATCGATGCGCCCGGCGATCTTTCGGGCCATGGGGCCCTTCCCGACCACGATGCGGGCCACCGTGGTGAAGCCCGCCCCGCCCTCGAGCCACTCCGCCACCTCGCACAACCGCTGGCGGCGGGTCGGGTCGCGGGGGGCGAAGGCGACGGTGCAGGGCCGCCAGTCGCGCGTCGTGTCGGTCTGCATGCTGAAGTTCGCCAGGTTGATGCGCAGGCTCGAAGCGTGAAAGCCCCGGGTACTGTCGGCCCATCGGGTCTGTTGCACCGTCCGGGACAGGTACCGGTACAACCCGAACAGGGCGCCGACGGCCACGACACCGGCGAGCGGGTTGATGGCGATGATCGTGCCGAGGCATGCCGCCGTGCCGGCAAGGCTGAGACGCCAGTCGAAGAATCGGAAACGGGGGCGGAACGAGGTGTTGGCGGCTCGGGCCTCCGAGTACGTGGCGTAGTTGATCATGCCGTAGGTGACCAGGAAGAACATCGAGATCACGGGGGCGACGAGGTCCAGGTCACCGAGGCCGACGGTCACCAGTGCGATACCGGCGCTGAGCAGCACCCCTCGACGGGGATTGTCGGCTGGTCCGACACCCAGCGCGAACGGTTCGAGCGGTTTGATGAGCCGATCGGCGGCCAGGCGCTGCAGAACCCTCGGAGCGCCGACGATGGAGGCGACGGCCGACGAGAGCGTGGCGGCCACGACCCCGACATCGACCAGCCACGGCGCGAGGGAGAGGCGGCGCATGATCGCCGTGTCATCCCGCAACGCCTCCAGCGGGACGACCATGGCCAGGGTGAGGATCACGATCAGGTAGACCACAGTGGAGACACCGATGGCGCCGAACGTGCCCACACTGATCGACCTCGACGGCGTCTTCAGGTCGCCCGACATGGCGACCCCCTGGGTGAACCCGGTGATCGCCGGGAAGAAGATGGCGAATCCCACCCACATCGACACGCCGTCACCGTCGGAGGGCCGCCAGAAGTTGTCGGCGAGGAGCGACGGCTGCAGGTCGTCGACCACACCGGCCATATAGCCGATGATCGCCACCACCAGGCATACCATCACCACGTACTGGAGTTTCGTGGCGATGTCGGCGCCGAGCCAGGCCACCCCCAGCAGGAACACGATCGTCCCGAGCGCGACGAGGCGGGGAAAGAAGGCGTCGTCGATCGCCACGATGCTGGCCACGGCCTCCCCGAGACCGATGGCGTAGAAGGCGACGGAGATCGACATGGCCACGTAGAGCACGAGCCCGATGGCACCACCGAACGCCGGGCCCAGGGTCCGGGAGATCAGGAAGTAGACTCCCCCGCCGCCGACCCGGAGGTTGGTGGCCAGGGCGGCGAGCGAGAACGTGGTGAGGACCGACACCAGCGTCGAAATCCCCAAGATCACCAGCATCTCGGCCAGACCAACCGAGCCGGTGACGTAGCCGAGCCGCAGGAACAGGACGAGGCCGAGGATGGTGAGGACGCTCGGGGTGAAGACACCGCCGAACGTGCCCAGCTTCGCGCCGGGCGCGGTCCCCACCGGAGTTGTCGCCCGCCCAGCCGACGTCGTCGTGTTGGTTCCCATTCGGCGCCCTATTGTCCTCAACCGAGCCATCTACCCAGCAAGCTCGTGTCGGCGAGAAGACTCCAACCCGCAGCGCTCAGTATTGTCGATCCCCGCCCGAAAAGCCATGGTGGCCTACCGGCCATCCGGCGGCCGGTCGACGAGGGTCAGGTCAGCGTCCGGCGCCTCGCAGGAGACGTGACACCTTGTGGGCCAGTTTCGCCTCCCTGCCGGTCGTGTCCTCCCGCACGTCGGCGGCGCCGAGAAGGATGCGGCTCGAACGCACCCCAAGCCACCGCAGGGGCTCCGGTTCCCAGCGCCGAGCGGTTGCCCCGACCCAGGGCAGGCTCGTCCGCTCGGTGTCGTGACCGAGAATGAGTTCGGCCATGGTCCGCCCGGCCATGTTCGAAGCGGCTACCCCCTCGCCGACGTAGCCGCCGAGCACGCCGAGCCCGTCGGCCCGGTCGAAGGTCAGGCCGGGAATCCAGTTGCGAGGGATGCCAAGCACCCCACCCCAACGGTGGGTGAAGCCGATGCCCTCCAGCGCCGGAAGCAGATCGACGAGCGTCTCCGCAATCAACTCGTGCGACGGCTGGTGCAGCTCGGCCTGCCGGCTGATCCGGGAGCCGAACAGATACGGCACGCCGCGGCCGCCGAAGGCGATCCGGTCATCCGCGGTTCGCTGACCGTAGATGACCATGAACCGGTCGTCGGCAAAGGTCGGTCGATGGTCGAGCCGGACGGCGGCCAGCTGCTCCGGCGTCAAAGGCTCGGTGGCGACCATCAGCGAGTACACCGGAAGGACATCACGCCGATGGCCTTTCAGGTCCCTGGTGTAGGCCTCGGTGGCCCGCACGACGATCTCGGCCCGGACATCACCCTGGTCGGTGACCACCCGACCCGACTCGAAGCCGGTCACCGCCGTCTCCTCCACGATCCGAACCCCGGCCCGTTCCACCACCTCGGCCAGACCCCGCACGAGGCGGGCCGGGTCGAGTGCGGCCGACGGAGCGAAGAAGATGCCGGACTGAACGCGGCTGGCTCCGATGTGTTCGGTCGCCTCGTCGGCGGTCAACAGGCGGATCTCCTCGTCGGTGAAGCCCCAGGAACGGTGATGGGCGATCTCGTCGCGCTGGCGCATGGCCTGAGGCCGGTTGCGGGCGACGCGGATGGTGCCGCCCTTGGCGTAATGGCAGTCGACCGCCTCGGTCTCGGAGAACCGCCCGATCTCGTCGACGGCATCGAATGCGGCCCGGGCCAGCCGCATGGCCTCCGCCTGGGTGGAACGGCGGGCGTACCATTCGAGCGGACCGGCCAGCTCGCCGACGGCCCAGCCTCCGTTGCGGCCCGACGCCCCGAACCCGCAGAACTGCCGCTCGATCACGGTGATGCGCATGGAGGGGTCGGCGCGGACGAGGTAGTAGGCGGTCCACAGTCCGCTGAACCCCCCGCCGATGATGGCGACGTCGGCGTCGGCGGCCTCGGGCCGGGCGTCGAGACCGGGGCGCCGCCCGATGGGAGGATCGAGCCGATCGAGCCAAAGCGCCTTGGTCACCGTTTCGGAAAGATCCATCGACATAATCTATTCGTTGGGCTCATGGTTGGCTGCCCCGAACTCGGGATCGCCCGGTCTTCGGTCCCAGCCGGTTACGGCGTAAGCTGTGTGGATCCGTTTGGCCCCTACAGGAAGTGGGGAACTGTGAAGCGTCCACCTATTCGAGTTGTCGATCTTTCCGGGTCTCCGAGCGAGTTGGGCCGTCGACACGGGCTCGCTCACGCCGAGGAGATCCGGGCCTACACCTCCGACCGGGTGGCGCTCGTCGCCGGTGGCCGCTGGATCGACGGCCCGATCCCGACGGCGGATGTCCTCGACATCGCCGAGTCGATGCTCGGAGCCCACGAGGAGTTCCATCCAGGGCTGCACGCCGAGATGATGGCGATGGCCGATGCCGTCGGCATCACCGCGGCCGAGGCGATCGTCGTTGGCGGATTCACCGATTTCGTCGACACCGTCCGGGCCGTGGTCGGAGGCGATCATCCGGCCACGGTGATCGAGGACGACTGCACCGCCGTCATCGTCCCCGACAGCAGGGGCGACGAAGCCGACGACGGCCGCAACGGTTACTACGGTCAGACCTGGGACATGCACGACACCGCCACCGAGTTCGTGGTCCTCCTGCGGCTCACGCCGAGCGACGCCCCGGCCGCACTGGTCTTCACCACGACCGGCTGTCTCGGTCAGATCGGTATGAACGAACTGGGTGTCTGCGTCGGGATCAACAACCTGATCTGCACCGACGGGACCCGTGGGGTGACCTGGCCCAGCGTCGTGCGGGCCATGCTCGAACGGGAGTCGGCCGACGACGCACTCAACGTCCTCCTGGCTGCCGACCTGGCCGGCGCCCACAACTACCTGATCCTCGATTCCGACGGTGTCGGCTACAACGTCGAGGCGATGCCGACCGCACGAGTCGTCACCAAACTCGACGCCGACCCCCTGATACACACCAACCACGTCCTCCACGACGAGGCACGAGCGGTCGAGGGCAAACGGGACCACGCGCTCATGGCCAGCTCGGCCGCCCGTCTGGCCCGGGCGACCGAACTCCTGGCCGACGGTCCAATCGACGCCGAGCGGCTGTTCGAGCTGACCCGCGACCCCGAGTCCATCTGCCAGGTTCCGTTCGACCCCTACCGCATCGAATCGTCGGGGGCGGCCGTGATGCGGCCGGCCTCGGGCGACTTCTGGGCCTGCTGGGGACCGCCGTCGGACAACGAGTACCAGCACATCGCCATGCCGACGACCGGCCGGTGAGCACACGATGACCGATCCAACCGACAACCCGGCGCTGCTCACCGACCCCGAGCTTCTCGCCGACCTCACCGTCGACGGCGAACCGGTGGTCGCCATCGGCGCCCGCAGCCGCCTGCATTACGCCAACATCGTGCCCCGCTGGGCCGAGGACCTGGAGGCCCTCGAGCTGGCGTCGTACCCCACGGCCGACCCGGAAGACCTGTACAACCGGGTCGAGCTGCGGGCCCTGGCCACCGATTTCGGCATCGGCTGTTTCGCCGGCTTCGATACCGAACCGGCGGATCCCGCCGAATCCGACGATGCCGCCATTGCGGTCGACGCCGGCCCGAAGCTGGTGTCGATGGGTCTCGGCCTCCGAACCGATTTCGACTTCGACAGCCCCCAGCACACGATCCACGACATCATGGGACACACGCCCGACGACAGCGGCGACGACCCCGACGGCCGCTGGTACTACGGGACCGGTATCTCCACCCGGATCGAGTACCGTCGCCGCGGCATCGGCCGGGAGGTCTACGCACTCCGCAAGCAGGTCTGCCGTGACCTCGGCCTCCTCGGTATCGTCGCCGGTGGTGTGATGCCTGGCTACGCCGGCCATATCGACACGATGACCGCCGATGAGTACATTGATGCGGTACGGCGCGGCGACCTGTACGACCCGACTCTGAGTTTCCAGTCCGCGAACGGATTCGAACTGGGACCGGCGTTGGAGAACTACATAACCGATCCGGCCGTCAACAACTATGCAGCACTGATCGTCTGGCACAATCCGGCGGCGACAACCTGAGAATTCCGTACCGTCCTGGCGGAATCGAAAGACATGGGGAGACACCGATGACAGAGGCCGGCGTGGCTCACGTCGACGTCGAGGAAGTGGCGACCACGGTCGACGCCGTGGCGATTCGAGGCGTGACCAAACGCTTCGGCAGCGGCGACGGCGAAGTGGTGGCCGTCGACGACATCGACCTGTCGATCGCGGATGGCGAGTTCTTCGCCATGCTCGGCCCATCGGGCTGCGGCAAGACCACGACACTGCGCATGATCGCCGGTCTGGAGTTCCCCACGTCGGGGAGCCTGAAGATCTTCGGCGACGAGGTCGGCACGTTGCCACCGAACAAGCGACCTGTGAACACGGTGTTCCAGAACTACGCCCTGTTCCCCCACATGACCGTCCTCGACAACGTCAGCTTCGGGTTGCGTATGCAGGGCGTCGACAAGGCCACCGCTTCGGGCAGGGCGAGCGAGCTGATCGACCTCGTTCAGCTCAGCGGCATGGAGAAGCGGAAGCCGTCACAGCTGTCGGGCGGCCAGCAGCAGCGGGTGGCGCTGGCCCGAGCGCTGGTCAACCGGCCGAAGGTGCTGCTGCTCGACGAACCGCTCGGCGCCCTCGACCTCAAACTCCGTCAGGAGATGCAACTCGAACTGAAGAGCCTGCAACGGGATCTCGGCGTCAGTTTCGTGTTCGTCACCCACGACCAGGAGGAGGCACTCACGATGAGCGATCGGATCGCCGTGATGCACGACGGGCGGCTGCTCCAGGTCGGCTCGGCGGAAGAGCTCTACGAGCGGCCCGCCAACCGATTCGTGGCCGACTTCATCGGCCAGACCAACCTCATCGAGGCCACCGTCGCCGACGGCGACATGATCGTGCTCGGCAACGGCTCGAAGGTCCTGGCCCCCTCCGACTACGCCGCCGGCACCCCGGTGGCGATGTCGCTGCGCCCGGAGGCGATCTCCATCGGCACCCGGGGCTCGGTTCCGGCCGAGCACCAGGCCGACAGCCTCGACGGTGTCGTCTCGACCGCCGTCTACCTCGGCCACGCGCTCGACTACCACGTCAGCGTCGACTGGATCGACCTCGAGGTCCGGGCGCCGGCCGTCGGATCCCGCGGTCGGTTCCAGCCCGGCGACGAGGTGTCGGTTTGGTGGGACCGGTCATCGAACTGGGTGGTGGCCGACTAAATGGCAGCCGTCTTCGAACGAGACGAGATCGACGTCGAACCGTTCATCCACGGTGAGGAGGCCACCCCGGAGTTCGAGGCGGCGAACATCGCCCAGGATCGACGACGGGGCCTGCTCATCGCGCTGCCCGCCTACCTCTACCTCCTCGTCTTCTTCGCCATCCCGCTGCTGACGGTGGTGGTCTACTCGTTCGCCACTCGCGACCGGTTCGGCGGGGCCGACTTGACCAGCTTCAACCTCGACTCCTACGTGGAGCTGAACGACCAACTGATCCGCACGATCATCCTGCGCTCCGCCGGTCTGGCCATCCTCACGACCCTCATCTGCCTGGTCGTCTCCTACCCGTTCGCCTACTACATGGCCACTCGGTCCGAGACGGCCCGCAACGTCATGCTGGTTTTCGTGATGATTCCGTTCTGGACCAACTTCTTGGTCCGCAACTACGCCTGGTACGTGATCCTCGGCACCGACGGGCCGCTGAGTCGGGTGGCGGAGTTCCTCGGGTTCGGACCGACCCGGGTGCTGTTCACCCAGTCGGCCGTGGTACTGGGCCTCGTCTACGGGTTCCTGCCGTTCATGATCCTCCCGCTGTACGCCTCGATCGAACGCATCGACGGCAGGCTCATCGAGGCCAGTCGGGATCTCTACGCCAACGGGCTCCAATCGTTTCGCCACGTGCTGTGGCCGCTGTCGCTACCGGGTGTCATCGCCGGCTCGATCCTCGTGTTCATCCCCTCGCTCGGCGCCTACGTCACGCCGCAGATCCTAGGCGGCACCGGAACCAGCATGCTCGGCTCCTACATCGTCACGCAGTTCCTGACCGCCAGGAACCTGCCCTTCGGGGCGGCGATGTCGACGGTGCTCATGGTCTTCATGCTCGCCGCCACCATCATCTACTTCCGCAAGGGAGGTCGCACGCTGTGATCGGACGTCAGTCGTGAGCGGCATCACCGAGCCCAGAGGCTGGACGAAGGGCGCGCTCGCCGCCACATCCTGGCTCGTCTACTTCTTCTTCTACGCACCGATCCTGGTGCTGATCATCTTCTCGTTCTCCGACAGCCGCAACGCCAGCGTCTGGGGCGGCTTCACCACATCGTGGTACTCCGACTTCGCCTCCGACAGCGAATTGACCGGGGCCCTGTGGAACTCGCTCCGCATCGCCGTCGTGGCCACGCTGGTCTCGGTCGTGCTCGGCACCATGAGTGCGATCGCGCTCGAACGGTTCCGCTTCCGGGGCCAGCGGGTGTTCGACGCCCTGCTGTACCTCCCGGTGATCATTCCGGACGTGACCATGGCCGTGATGCTGCTGCTGTTCTTCGCCCAGGCGGCCAACTGGTTCGGATTCTCGAAGGGCTTCGGCACGATCGCGCTCAGCCACATCGCCTTCTGCATCAGCTTCGTCTCGATCGTGGTCCGGGCCCGCCTGGCCGGTATGGACGACAAGCTGGAGGAGGCGGCCATGGATCTGTACGCGTCCCGCTGGCAGGCGTTCCGCCACGTGACGCTGCCCCTGATCATGCCCGGCATTCTGGGCGGCGGTCTGCTGGCCATGACGCTGTCGCTCGACGACGTGGTGATCACCCAGTTCGTGACCGGTGGCGGATGGAGCACGCTGCCGGTGTATGTTTTCAGCTTGATACGTAAGGGCGTCACACCGCTGATCAACGCGGTGTCGGTCGTCATGCTCGTCGCCTCGATGGTGCTGGTGGCCCTCTCGTTGCTGGCGCAACGGCTACGAGGCGACGACGCGATCTAGGAAGCCAGGACGTCGGATGTTCCGACGGAATGAAACACAGAGAACAGGCAAGGGAGAGACATGACCTCATCACGAGTTCGGTGGAAGGTGGTGATCGCCGCGTTCGCCATGATTCTGGCCGGGTGCGGCGGAGACTCCGGCTCCGAATCGGCCGCCGGCGAATGCGAGCTCGGCCAAACCGACGGATCGCTCGCCCTCTACAACTGGGCCGAGTACATCGACCCCGAGCAGCTCGACGCCTTCGCGGCCGAGTACGGCATCGCGGCCACCATGACCGAATACGACTCGAACGAGGCCATGTTGCCCGTCGTGTCGGCGGGCAACTCCGGCTACGACGTCATCGTCCCGTCCGACTACATGGTCGGCATCATGATCGACGGCGAATTCGTCCAGCCCCTCAACTTCGATCTGATCCCCAACGCGGCGAACATCTCGGACGATTTCGCCAACCCGAGCTACGACCCCGAGCAGACCTACTCGGTTCCCTACCAGTGGGGTTACACCGGCCTGGCAGTCGACACCGCTGTCGTCGGCACCGACTTTCCCCGCAGCTGGGACCTCGTCTTCGGCGACGCCGTGCCGGCCGAGGCGGTCGGCAAGATCACGTTGCTGAACGACCCCCGGGAGACGTTGGGGGCGGCCCTCAAGTCGCTCGGCTACTCGCTCAACACGACCGACCAGGGCGAGCTCGACGAGGCTCAGGCCTTGATCGAGTCCTCGAAGGACAATCTGCTCCGGTTCGACACGGACTCGTCCGATGAGCTGCTGACCTCCGGCGAGTCGGCCATCGCCCACGGCTTCTCGGGTGACATGCTCACCCAGTTCCTGGAGATGGACGATCCGAGCCGATACGTGTTCTTCGTACCCGAGGAGGGCGGCACCCGCTGGATCGACAACATGGTCATCCCGTTCGACGCCCCCCACCCCTGCACAGCCCACACGTTCATCAACTGGATGCTCGACGCCGAGCAGGGCGCGGCCCTGTCGAACTGGAACTACTACGGCACACCCAACTCGGCGGCCATCGACGGCCTTGACGATGAACTCAATGCGTTCCTGACCGATCCGAGCGTGCTGCCCGGTGGTCTCGGCAATGTGGAGGAGATCGCCGACACCGGCGACTTCGAGATCAACTACTCGGACGCCTTCGAAAACGCCAAGGGCTGATCGCCCGGCAACGACGTTGAACTCCCGCTGTCCATCCGGGCGGCGGGAGTGTCGCGTCGGGATTCGGGTGAGTCAGTCGGAGTTGGGGTCGAGCTTCTCGGCGATCGACTCGAGCAGCTCGGTCTGACGGAACTGGTTGACGAAGAACTCGAGCGTCATGCGGATCATCACCAGATAGAACAGGCCGACGAGCGGACCGAGGATCAACGCAAGGAGCGCCGTCGCTCCGCCGCCGGCCAGGCCACCGATCACGAAGAACAGCGTCATCAGGGCGACGGCGATGATGACCAGGATGTAGACCACCGAGATGGCCCGGCCGGTGATGAACGAGGTGAACTTCGTGTCGAAAAGCGTCGACACGAAGCCACCCAGGTCGACCGACCCCGACGAGCCGGACGCCGGTTCACCCGAAGGTGGTGCGCCCCAGTCGTCTCCGGCCGCCGTTCCCGGATCGGGTGCCGGACTCGGAGCCGGTGCCGCGACCGACGGGGCCTGATAGTCGCTGTAGCCGGTTGTGCTCTGACCGATCGAGGAATCCACGGTGCTGTACTGGGCGGAGGGGTTCACCGGCTGGGGGTCACCCTGCCAGGCGGATCCGTCCCAATAGCGCTGCGTGCCCGGAGGATCACCCTGGGCGTAATACCACCCGGCGGGTCGGTACCCGCCGCCTGCCGATTGGCCCGACATGTCACTCATGGCCTCTCCCTCTGTCTGCGAGACGGTGGGCCGCTGCGTCGGCCACCAGCCGCAACTCTAGGGGCCGTTGTGGTCAGGCTCAACCCCCGATCTGGTGCCGATCATTCGATGGGCGAGCGGGTCGATCTGATCAGTGAGCGTTGACGAACAGCCGGCCGGTGGCAGTAGCGAGGAAGGCGTCGAACGGGATCTCCTCCTGTTTGATGAAGCCCCGCTCCGGCAACATGCCGTCTCGGACCATCTGGATCACCGACGCTACCGAACCGGCGGTCGTCCAGGCGATGGCCGTGGCTTGCTCGCCGCCGACCATGATCGGTCGGAACTTTCGCACGTACTCGAGTCGTTTGAGCTGATCGTCGATCCAGCCTTCGGAGGCCACGTGGATGTAGACCGCGTCCTCGGCCACGGGCGGTTTGGCGTTGGTCAGGATCTCCCCCGCCAGCTCACGCCGCTCCCGCATCAGCAGCTCATGGAAGAAGAAGTTCATCAGATCCATGTGGCCGGGGTAGCGCATCGTCTTGTAGTCGATGTTCTCGACCCGGTCGAGGTAGGTCTCACACATCGTGCCGAGGCCGCCTGAGGTGGTGAACGCCTCGAGCCGGGTCCCGGCCACGTAGACGGTCTCCTTCCACTCCATGGGCGACACCCACTTGTGCACCCCCTCCTCGATGACCTCGCAGTCGTTCAGGTACTCGTTGACCACCCCCTCCGGGGACCAGTTGAAGGCATAGGCCAGCAGTCCGGTCGGGTGCTCGGGCAGGGCACCGACCCGCATACGGATCGAGCGGCAGCGATCGAACGACTCGGCTTGGGAGGCGGCCACGATGCCGACGAAGCCGGGGGCCAGACCGCACTGGGGGGCCATCACCCCGGCCGACGTCTCGGCCAGCGATCGGATGTGCTTGGTGGTGGCGACGTCCTCGGTCAGATCGAAGTAGTGGATGCCGAGCCGGTGGGCCACATCGGCCACACCGATGTTGAACGAGTACGGGAGACACGACAGCACGGCCTGACGGTCGGCCAGCGCGGCGGCCAGGGTCTCGGTGTCGGACACGTCGGTCGTCTTGACGGGAAACGGTTCGGACCCGGAGCGGGGCCGCACGTCGTGGCCGACGACATCGAAGCCGGCGTCGGCCAGGAGACGGGCGGCGAGCAGACCGACCTTGCCGAGGCCGAGAACGGCCACGGACTCAACGTCATCGTTGGTTCCCACGCTCAGACCTCGAATCGGATGCCCTGAGCCAGCGGCAGCTCACGGGAGTAGTTGATGGTCTGGGTCTGGCGCCGCATGTAGCCCTTCCAGGCGTCGGACCCGGATTCCCGGCCGCCGCCGGTTTCCTTCTCCCCGCCGAATGCGCCGCCGATCTCGGCCCCCGATGGACCGATGTTGACATTCGCGATACCGCAGTCGGATCCGACCGTGGAGAGGAACTGCTCGGTCTCGCGGACGTCGGTGGAGAAGATGCACGACGACAGGCCCTGGGGCACGTCGTTCTGGATGGCGATCGCCTCCTCGAGCGACGTGTACGGCATCACGTAGAGGATGGGGGCGAAGGTCTCCTCCCTGGTGAGTTCGGTCGGTCCGTCGAGTTCCACGACGGCCGGGGTCACGTAGTAGGCGTCGGGGTGGGCCTCGGCCATCACCCGCTCGCCGCCGAACACCTCGGCGCCGCCGGCCCGGGCCCGGTCGAGGGCGGAGGACATCGCAGCGTGGGCCCGACCGTCGATCAGCGGCCCGACGAGGGTCGAGGGATCGAGCGGATGACCGACCGGCAGGCCGGCGTAGACCTTCTTCAGCCGTTCGACCAGATCGGCACGGATATCGGAGTGGACGATGAGGCGGCGCAGGGTGGTGCAACGCTGCCCGGCGGTGCCGACGGCGGAGAACACGATGGCCCGCAGGGCCATGTCGAGGTCGGCCGAAGGGGCGACGATCATGGCGTTGTTGCCGCCGAGTTCGAGGATGCAGCGGCCGAACCGTTCGGCCATCGCCGCCGACACCTTCCGGCCCATGGCGCATGAACCGGTGGCCGAGACGATCGCCACGTGGGGGCTGCCGGTGAGGACCTGACCGAGCTCCGGTCCGCCGACGAGCACCTGGGACAGGGCCTCGGGCGCTCCCCCGCCCTGGGCGTTGAAGCGGGCGACGGCCCGGTCGACGATGACCT
>JAOUGG010000293.1 GCA_029857855.1 Acidimicrobiia bacterium
GAGTTCATAGAGGCATCGGAGACCGACCGCGGCGAGCTGGAGCGTTTGTTCGTCGCTCCCACCGGAGACACCGACCTCGGCATCCTCGACCGCATCGTGGCGGCGGCCGAGGACGCCACCGCCACCGGATCGGGCCGTCTGTGGTCCGAAGCCGAGGCCACAAAGAGCCGTATCGAACGCTGGGGCGACCAGATCGACGCCTTCGAGAAGCGCTTCGAACTCCGGGAAGCGACCCTCCGCCGGCAATACGCCGCACTCGAGGTCGCCCTCGGAGCACTGAATGAACAATCCAACTATCTGGCCGGCCAGCTTGCCGGTCTCACGACCAACCCAGGGGGTTAGGGACGTTGAACGCCTACGCACAAGCCCGGAACCGGTATCAGGATGACGGCATGAAGATGACCTCCCCCCAACGGCTGGTCGTGCTCTTGTACCAGCGCCTCATGCGGGACCTGCACGATGCCGACGCCGCCATCGAAGACCGCCGGATCGAGGACGCTCACAACGCCCTGATCCATGCCCAAGACATCGTGCTCGAATTCCATCTGGCCCTCGACGCCGAAGGATTCGAGGGCGGTGAACGGTTGGCCGACATCTACGTCTACCTGACCGACCGACTGGTCGATGCCAACCGGGCCAAGGATCGAGCCATCATCGCCGAGTGCCGGTCGCTCGTGGAACCGCTGGCCGAGGCGTTCGAGACGGTGGCTCAGGCCCCTGCGGCATCGAACTTGACGACGACCCCGGCGTGACCACCTGGCCCCAGCTGCTCGACGCAATGGAGCGTTCGCTCGACCACTACGAGGCTGCGCTCGATACCGAGACCATCTCGCCCGACCCCCACTGGCCGGCGGTCGATCCACCGGGTGAACCGATTCCGTCGGAGCTGCTCGCTCGGGCGGCCGAGCTGATGGCTCGCAACAATCGCATTGCCGCCGAGATGCAACGGCGTTTGAACGACCGGCCGATTCGTCCACCGCGACGGGATGGCTACAGCAGTAACCAATCCGGGGTGTCGGTTCTCGACACGTCGGCCTGAGTGAAGCTACCGAATGAGACGGGCCGGGCGACCCGGGCCTGGGGTATCAACCTGGGCACACATCCTCAAGGTGGGCGCAATTCCGCTCGATACCTGGGGTGCGCAAGGAGGCGTTGACCGCAGGCGGCCCAGGGACGGGTCCCGCTCCCACTCAAGGATTCCGTCCCCATGTTCACACTTGATGCCGTCCGCCGGATCCCGTCGGTCGATACCGAACTCGCCGACATCCAACGTGCACCCCACGATCGAGATGTCGCCCCCCTAATCCCCGACGGTCACGATGCCGATCAGGGTGCCGGTCCATCATCCGACGACGGCGATCGGAGACGGGCCCAGGACTCCGGCGACGCCGCCGAGATCCGGCGCCGTCTGGCTCAGGACCTGCACGAGGCCGACACGGCCATCTTGTCGGGTCGAATCGAGGACGCCCACCGCGCCTTGATCCACGCCCAGGACATGGTGTTCGAGCGTCATCTTGCTCTCCGCTCCGCGAATTCGAGGCGGCCGGAAAGGCGGTCGACCGACCTCTGCCTCCATCTCACCAACCGGCTGATCGATGCCAATCGGTTCAAGGACCGGGCAATCATCGCCGAGTGCCGGTCCCTGTTGGATCTGCTGGCCGAGACGTGCGCGGGCCGGACGGCCCCTGGGCCCACGCCGACCTGATTCGGTCGCCCGCGATCCCGGTTTCCGACGCAGTGAAGAGCTCTCGTAGGGCGCCGCGCGCGCTCGGTCGATGTTGGCGAGTCCGGTTGATGGACACCGCTCGGATCGGATCGGTACGCCCGAGCGCGCCTGCACATCGTTCGGATCGACGTCTAGGTCGGATATCACATCCTCCGATCGCGGCCTCAAGGTTTGGCTGTTTCCTATCGATACAGGTTTGGCGCACGGAGGCGTTCGACCACAGGCGGCCCAGGGACGGGTCCCGATCCTCGACAAGGTTTTCCGTCCCCATGTTCATCTCCGATGCCACAAACCAGGCTCTGGCGCACGCTCTCCGAGGACTCGACGCTCAGCGTCAGCTTCACGAGCAGAACATCGCCAATATCGAAACCCCCGGTTACCTGGCCAAGAAGGCCGACTTCGCCGGCAGTCTTCGCCGAGCGCTCGAGTCGGGCCGAATCGACGAAGCCGAGATCGGAGTGACGAACTCGGTGCTTCCCACCAGGCTCGACGGTAACAACGTCCGCTTGGATGATGAGATCACCGGACTGACGAAAACGCAGTTGCATCAGGACCTGGTGACCACGGCGCTCAACTCCCGCTATCGGCTGCTGCGCACCTCCTGGGACCGCTGATGGAACTCTTTCGCAGTCTCTCGATCGCCGAATCAGGCATGGACGTGTACCAGCAATGGCTGGACGCAATCGCCGACAACATCGCCAACATCAACACAGTCACACCGACCGACGAGGCTGCGTTCCAGGAACGGTTCGTGGTGGCGCAGAGCCAGATCGGCGAAGGTCGGCCCGAGGGAGCCAAGGTGATCCGAGCCGAGTTCGGAAACCCGCTGGGACGAATCGTCCTCGACCCCAGCCACCCGCTCGCCGACGAGGACGGCTTCGTCCGGGTTCCGGACATGGACCTCACCGACCAGATGTCGAATCTCCTGATGGCTCAACGGAGCTACCAGGCCAACGTCGCCGCTTTCGAACGGGCTCGCGCCGCCTATGAGACCGCACTCGAGATCGGGAACTGAGCATGATCAACTCGATTCAGCCGATAACGACCGGATCGATCGAGCCGGCCCGCCTGTCGCCTCGATTGGCCGAGACGGCCGGCGCGTCGGACGAATCGACCTCCTTCGCCTCGACCGTAGGCGGTGCTCTCGACCAGCTCGCAGCCGCCGACAACCGGGCCGCCGGGGCGGCCGAGGCGGCTGCGACGGGAGACATCGCCTCGGTCGGTGAGTACATGATCGCTGCGACCGAAGCGCAACTGGCCGCCGAGCTGACCGTGGCCGTCCGCAACCGGGCCGTTGAGGCGTTCAACGACATCATGAGAATGCAGGTCTGATGGCACGCAACGAACTGACGGCGACGACCTCGCGACAGCTGCTCGGTCGGCTCACCGTCAGCCAGCGGATCGGACTGGTGGCGGCGTTCGCCATCACGGTCGTTGGGCTTCTCGCCATCAGCCGGCTGGGCGGCAACGGACCGATGGCGCTGATGTTCTCGGATCTCGATGCCGACTCGGCCGCGACCGCCGTCGGCGAACTCGAGGCACGGGGCGTGCCCTATGAGCTGACCGACGGTGGACGCTCGATCCGGGTTCCGGCCGACCAGGTTCTCGGACTGCGGGTCGAGCTGGCGGCCAACGACATGGTCGCCCCCTCCGACGGATGGAGTGTCCTCGACGACCAGGGGTTGACCGCGTCCGAGTTCGACCAGCGCGTCGGCTTTCAGCGGGCGCTCGAGGGAGAGCTGGCCCGAACCATCTCGGCCATCGACGGGGTCAACGACGCGGATGTCCATCTGGTCATGCCGGACCGGGACCTTTTCACCGGCGACGACGTCATGCCCACCGCCTCCGTGCTGCTCCGAACCGGCGGTTCGGCCGTGACCTCGACCCAGGTGCGGTCGATCGTGAATCTGGTGGCCAACTCCGTCGAAGGGTTGACGGCCTCGATGGTTTCGGTCACCGATGAGCGCGGGCGCCTGCTGGCCTCCCCGGAAACCGGCGTTTCCGGTGGCGGCGACCTGGCCATGGAACAGCAGGCCGCCTTCGAACAGAATCTCACCTCGAGGCTCGATCAGCTCTTGGCTGCCGTCGCCGGCCCCGGCAACGCGGTGGCAACCGTGTCCGCCCAACTCGACTTCGACTCGAGCAACGTCACGACCGAGACCTACGAGGAGCTCGAGGAGGACGAACGGCAGGCCGTCCTGACCGAGTCGACCAAGAGCGAGATCTATCGGGGCGACGGCGCCCAACTGGACGCCGGAATCCTCGGTCCCGAGGACGAGCTGATCGAAGGTGAGGAGGCCGGGACCAACGGCGTCTCCTACGACCTCGACGAAGCCGACGTGGCCTTCGCCGTCGACAAGACGATCACGGTGATCGAACGAGCCCCCGGCACGATCCGCGCGCTCTCCGTCGCCGTCGTCCTCGACGAGGAGTCGATCGACACCGCCACCGCCACCGAACTCGAGTCGTTGGTGGCCGCGGCCGTCGGGTTCGATCAGGAGCGAGGTGACACCCTGGCCCTGACCGTGATCCCCTTCGATGAGAGCTTCGACCCTCCGGCCGAGCTGGCCGCCACCGACGAGGAGGCGGCCGAGGAGGGCGGGCTCGCCGCCCTCCTGCCCCTGATCCGGATGGGTGTCATCGGGCTCGTCGCCTTCCTGGCAACGGTCTTCACCGCCTTGTTCGCCCTGCGCGGTCGCCGGGGCCCCCAGGTCGTGTCCCTCCGGCCCGCCGACCTCGAGGGTGACAATCCGAATCTCGAGGCCATCGGCGCTGCAGCGGTTGCGGCTCTGGGAAGCGGCGCCCGCGACAGCGAGCCGACCGACCTGATCGCCCTCATCGAGAGCCAGCCCGACGACGTGGCCGGCATGCTGCGATCCTGGATGGCCGACGACCGGGCGGGTGAAACCGTATGACGCAGACGATGTCCTCCGACGGCGTCCGCCGAGCCGCCATCCTGATGCTCAGGCTCGGTGTCGAACAGGCCGGACCGCTGCTGCGCAAACTGCGCTCCGAGGAGGTGGCCGCCATCGTCGCGGAAATGGCCAGACTGGGCCCGGTCAACACCGAAATGGCCAACTCCATATACGACGAATTCACCAAAGTGGCCAGCTCCGGCACAAAGCCGCTCCGAGTCGGCGATGCGGAGCTGGCCCGGGAAATGCTGGAAGCGAACTTCGGCGACCGAGCGGCCCGCGAAGTCCTCTCGACGATCGACGAG
>JAOUGG010000294.1 GCA_029857855.1 Acidimicrobiia bacterium
ACCGGTGGCCGGTGTGCGCGACGGCTGGGTCGGCTACATCTTGCCTGCATTCGTGCTGGCCTCGGTCTCACTGGCTTACATCGCCCGCTTGACCCGCACCAGTGTGGTGGAGAACCTACGGGCCGACTACGTGCGCACCGCCAGGGCCAAAGGATTGTCCGAGCGACGTACGATCGGCATCCACACCCTCCGCAACTCGCTGATCCCGGTCGCCACCTATCTGGCCATCGACCTCGGCAGCCTGATGGCCGGTGCCATCGTCACCGAAACCGTCTTCAACATCCCGGGAATCGGTCGGGAGGTCTTCGAGGCCGTGGGTCGTCAGGACGGTTCGCTTGTCGTTGGCATCGTCACCTTCCTCATCCTCATCTACATGATCGCCAACCTGCTCGTCGACTTTCTCTACGCCGTGCTCGATCCTCGTATCCGCTACGACTGATCTTCGACGATGACTGATTCGCAGAAAACCGACATCAACAACACCACAGCGACGGAGAGCGGCTTTCCCCGGGTTCCGCTGGAGACCGACGCCGCAGCCGCCGAGGAGGTCACCGGTCCGGAGTCCGGCCTGTGGCGTGACGCCTGGCGGCAGCTCATTCGCAATCCGGCCTTCATCGTCGGCGGGCTGCTGATCCTCGGCTATGCCTTCATGGCGCTGTTTCCCCAGGTTATCGCCCCGCAGGGCACCGGTCGGGCGCTGTGCGACACCGGTGCCGGCGCACAACCGCCGTCGCGGGAGTTCATCTTCGGACTCGACGAGAAGGGCTGCCCCTACTATCCCCGGGTCATCTACGGGGTGCGGCCATCGCTCATCATCGGCCCCTCGGTCGCCGTCTTCTCCCTGACGATCGCCCTGATCTTCGGCACGATCGCCGGCTACTACGGCAAGTTCACCGACACGGTCATCGCTCGGATCACCGATGTGTTTTTGGCCCTACCGACCATCCTGGCCGCCCTCGTGTTCATCACCGCCTTCCGGAACGCCTCACCGGACGACCCGACGGTCTCGTGGCCGCTGCGGTTCCTGTCCGGCGTCTTCGAGGTGTTCGACGACTTCACCGGCGTGCGAGGCATTGGGCTGGTCGTCTTCATCCTCACCCTGCTCGGCTGGACCACGATGTTGCGACTCGCCCGCTCCTCGGCCCTGTCGACCAAGAACGCCGACTACGTCGAGGCTGCCCGGGCCCTCGGCGCCTCCGACTTCCGTATCATGACCCGGCATATCCTGCCCAATTCGTTGGCTCCGGTGCTGGTCTATGCCACCATCACCGTTGGCGTGGCCATCGTGGCCGAGGCCACCCTCTCGTTCCTCGGTGTCGGGCTGAAAGTCCCGGCCGTGTCCTGGGGGCTTCAGCTCTCGGTGGCGCAGGGCCGGTTGCAGAACGACCCCCACCTGATGTTCTTCCCCGGCATCTTCCTCGCCGGGTTGGTGTTCAGCTTCATACTCATCGGCGACGCGGTGCGCGACGCCCTCGACCCCAAGCTCCGTTGAGCGCCACACGGAGGACCGATGGCTGAATCCACCACATCGAGCGATGCAATACTGATCGACGTCCCCGACCCGGGTGGACCGTTGCTGGCGGTCGAGAACCTCGAGGTCGAGTTTCGTACCGACCGCGGTGTGGTCAAAGCGGTCAACGGGGCGACGTGGTCGGTCAACGCCCACGAAACGGTGGCGATCCTGGGCGAATCGGGTTCGGGCAAGTCGGTCTCGGCCCAGGCCATCATGGGCATCATCGAGTCTCCGCCGGGGTTCGTGACCAACGGCCGTGTTCTCTACCGGGGTGAGGATATGCTCGCCATGCCCCGACAGCAGCGACGGGCAATTCGTGGTGCGAAGATCGCCATGATCTTTCAGGACGCCCTCAGCTCGCTGAACCCGGTGTTCACCGTCGGCTTCCAGCTGAGCGAGATGTTCAAGGTCCACGAGGGAATGGGTCGGTCCGACGCTCGTACCCGCAGTATCGACCTGCTGGAGCAGGTCGGGATTCCCTCTCCGGAGAAACGATTCGAGTCGTACCCGCACGAGTTCTCCGGTGGCATGAGGCAGCGAGCCATGATCGCCATGTCGATCGCCCTCAACCCCGAGGTGCTGATCGCGGACGAGCCGAGCACCGCGCTCGACGTGACTGTTCAGGCCCAGATCATGGAGTTGCTGGCCAACTTGCAGCGGGAGTATGGCATGGCACTCGTGCTCATCACGCACGACCTCGGCGTGGTCGCCGAGGTGGCCGACCGGGTCAACGTGATGTATGCCGGGCGGATCGTCGAGCACGGCACCTGTCTGGAGGTCTTCACCCGTCCCGCGCATCCGTACTCGGTCGGCCTGATGGAGTCCATTCCGCGGGCCGACATGAAGGGACGACGGTTGACGCCGATCATCGGCTCACCGCCGGATCTGGCCAACCTGCCGTCGGGCTGCGCCTTCCATCCCCGCTGTCGGTTCCGCCACAGCAACTGTTTCGACACGGTCCCGCCGGTGGTCGACGTTCCCGGCGATGGTCGCTACGCCGCCTGCCACTACACCGACGAGGTCCGGGAGGCCGAGGTCCGTGTCTGATACGACGTCATCCGAAACCGTCACCAGGCCGGTCTCGTCGCCGGGTCCGACCGGCGATCCGCTGCTGCGGGTCGAGGGCCTGGTCAAACACTTTCCGATCCGCCAGGGCATCGTGTTCAAACGGACCGTCGGTCAGGTGCAGGCCGTCGACGGTGTGTCGTTCGATCTGCACGAGGGCGAGACCCTCGGTTTGGTCGGCGAGTCGGGGTCGGGAAAGTCGACCGTCGCTCGCACGCTCCTGCGGCTGCACGAACCCACGGCCGGCCGGGCCCTCTTCGAGGGCCGAAACCTGTTCGAGATGTCGGCGTCGGAGATGCGCCGGGCGCGGCGCGACATCCAGATCATCTTCCAGGATCCGTACGCCTCGCTCGACCCCCGCATGACAGTGCGCGACATCATCACCGAGAGCTGGGAGATCCATCGCGACGTCGTGCCCCGCAATCAGCGGGCCGACCGGGCCAAGGTACTCCTGGAGCGGGTTGGTCTCAATCCCGACCACATCAACCGCTACCCGCACCAGTTCTCCGGCGGCCAACGCCAGCGCATCGGTGTGGCCCGCGCTCTGGCCCTCGAGCCCCGCATCATCGTGGCCGACGAGCCGGTGTCGGCGCTCGACGTCTCGGTCCAGGCCCAGGTGATCAACCTGCTGGAGGAGATCCAGGACGATTTCGGCCTCTCATACCTCTTCATCGCCCACGATCTCTCGGTCGTGCGCCACATCTCCGACCGGGTTGCCGTGATGTATCTGGGCCGCATCGTCGAGATCGGCACCGAGGACGAGATCTACGAACACCCGGTCCATCCCTATACCCAGGCGCTGCTTTCGGCCACGCCGCTCACCGACCCTGTGAAGGCCCGTCATCGGCCCGACCGCATCCTGTTGGAGGGCGATCTGCCGTCGCCGTCGCATCCGCCGTCGGGCTGTCGGTTCCGCACCCGGTGTTTCCGGGCCCAGGCCGAGTGTTCGGCTACCGATCCGGAGCTGATCGACCGCGAGGGTCACGGTCACCCGTCGGCCTGCCTGTTCCCCGAGGTGCGCACGGCCTGGGGCGAAACCTCCGCTTCCTGACGGGTAGATGAATTCCACACTCTGGTAGTGCGTTCGGCTCATCTTCGAACCGCGCCGTCCGACGGGTCCTCCGTGGGAGATATCGAAGAGATGAGATCATGGCGCCCTGTGGTGCAGGCGGCGACAGCCGTGCTGCTGGCGGTCGCGCTTCTGAGCGCCTGTTCATCCGGTGCGGACGACGAGGACGGTGGCGGGTCGACCGCCCCGGCCGACCTTGCTTTTGCCGACGACGGTGACGCGGACGGAGAAAACCTCCCCGGTGTCGTCGAACCGCCGCCCGACGACAGCGGGCTGCCACCGGTCACGACCATCCCCGGGCCGGCGGGTGGTGCGCCCGACAGCACCTACACCGGGCTCCTGGGCCGCCTGGATCCCGACGAGGAGCTGGTCGGGCCTGCGTCACTGCCACCGGCGGTCATCCCCGGCCGGCTGCCGCTGACCGGCCTGCCCGGCGCCACCCCGAACCGGCCGGCGATCGTGGTCAAGATCGACAACGGCGCCGCCGCCGTTCCCCAGACCGGCCTGAACGCGGCCGATATCGTGATCGAGGAGGAGGTCGAAGGCGGGGTGTCGCGTTTCGCCGCCGTCTTCCACTCCAACAGCTCGAGCGTTGGGCCGGTCCGCTCCGGACGAACGACCGATGTCGCCCTGGTGTCGAGCCTGGGTCGTCCGGTGCTCCTGTACTCGGGGGCCAACGACATGACCGAGTGGATCATCCGAGCCCAACCGCACATCACGAACCACAGCCATGCCACGTCATCCGGCTACTGGCGCGACGAGGACCGACGGGCTCCGTCGAACCTCTACACCCATACCGGGCCCCACTGGGCTGCGGTCGACGGTGACCCACCACCACCCCAGTTCGCCTACCGGCTCGACGGTGAGCCGGCCGGCGGCACGCCGGTCTCGTCATTGGAGATCGACTACCCGGCCTCCCAGGCCGCCTGGACCTGGGAGGACGACCAGTGGGTCCGTTCCCAGCGCGGCTCGGTCCACGAACTGACCGACGACGGTCCGGTCACCGCCGCCAATGTTGTGGTCATCGAGGCGAAGCGGGTTGGTACCGGCATGTTCGACTCCGCCGGCGGTCCGGTGCCGGAGTTCCTCTACGTTGGAACCGGTCCGGCCACCGTCTTCACCGCCGGCCGGCGGTTCGACGGCTTCTGGACCAAGCCGTCCCTCACCTCGGTGGCGACGCTCACCACGGCTGACGATGAAGTCATCGAGCTCACGCCGGGTCGCACCTGGATCCAGTTGATCGAACAGGACTCGGGGTACTCGGGATGAGCGTTTCACCGCTCG
>JAOUGG010000295.1 GCA_029857855.1 Acidimicrobiia bacterium
CATCGGCCCGGCGGCCGGCGCCCCGGGCAGGCCCGACGGCTTCACGTCGACTTCCTGATCGACGTAGCCGACGATTACAGCGCAGTCGCCCGTCTCCGCCGCCACCCGAGCCAGGGCCGCCCGGTTGTCCTCCATGAACTTCGGCTTGAACAGCAGGTCCTCCGGCGGGTAGCCGCAGATCGACAGTTCGCCGAAGACGGCGAGATCACATCCCTCCTCCTCGGCCTGACGGACGGCGGCGAGGATCAGATCGACGTTGGCGTCGAGGTCGCCGACGATGACGTCAATCTGGCACAGGGCAACACGAAGTGAGGGCACGGTTTCAAATGTATGAGCGAAATCAGGCTTGCGGAAGGCAAAGATCAGGTGAATTTCAGCACTGCAGGAGGGTCAAAATCCCACCGAACAGCGGGATTTCGTTGGGCAGCCATCCCAGCCGATGCCCGCTTCGGCTCGATATCCACCATCCTGAAGGTTGCTGCGCTACTATTTCTGGTGGCTGGGCGGTAGGACTCTTATGCATTTTTCCCATGCCCCAAAAGCGGTGAAGGCGTTGGTCGCCATCATGGTCGTTCTGGCCATTGGCTTGGCAACGTTTCCCTCCAACGCGGATCTCAAGGACGATCTGGAGAAGCTCGAACAGGAGCGGGAACAGACGCAGGCCGAGATCGAGGCCGCGTCCGAGCAGGTCGATGCCGCGACCGCCGAGGTCGGTGAGGTCACGGCGGCTCTCGCCGCGCTCAACGCCAAGGTCAACGAGCAGGAGGCCGAGCTCGCCGCCGCCGAGGACAAGCTGAACGAGGCCGAGGCCCGCTACGCCGAGGCAACCGCGGCGGTGAAGATCAAGACGGCCGAGATCGAGCTGTTGAAGGATCAGGTGAAGGACAAGGCCATATCGGCCTTCGTCGGTCGAGGCGGCGACGCCAACCCGATCATGGAGGACATCGATCCCAACGAGGCGGTGCGCCGCCGGTCGCTCGTCCTCTCGGTCACCCAACAGGATCTCGACATCACCGAGACGCTGCGCACGGCGCAGGAGGAGCTGGCCATTCAGCAGGCGCTGGCCGATCAGGCTCAGGCCGACGCTGCGATGTTCCGCGACGAGATGGCCGGTGTGCTGTCCGAGCTCGAGGATTCCCGGGATCAGCAGGCCGACCTGGCCGCCGTGGCCGAGGCCCGGCTCGAGGCCCGGTTGTCGGAGCAGGCGGTCCTCGAGGAGCGCGACCAGGAACTGGCGTCGCAGCAGAAGAAGGTCAACGACGAGCTGGCTCGGCAGGCGGCGCTGGCCGCCGCCCGCGCCGCGGCGTCGAGGAGTCCGGCGTCCAGCAGCAGGGGCGGGAGTTATCCGTCGGCCGATCAGATCGTCAACGTCCAGGGGTTCTGGGTGCATGTCGACGTCGCCCGGAACCTGGAGGCGATGCTCAACAAGGCCGCCGCCGAAGGCGTTCACCTCGGTGGCTGGGGTTACCGCGACCACCAGGCGCAGATTCGACTACGGAAGGCGCACTGCGGCGGCAGCGACTACGCCATCTGGCAGATGCCGTCGTCATCGTGCCGCCCGCCGACGGCACGCCCCGGTGCGTCGATGCACGAGCAGGGCAAGGCCATCGACTTCACCTACGCCGGCCGGTCCATGGGCACCCGGTCGAGTCCCGGCTATCAGTGGCTGGCCGCCAACGCCGCCTCGTTCGGCTTCTACAACCTGCCGTCCGAGCCCTGGCACTGGTCGACCAACGGCAACTGACGCCGCCGGCTGCAACACAACCGTCATTACCGCTTCAGCGGGTTAAGACTTGCTTTGCGTCCCATCAAGGCTTGCCCAGCAATCTCGCGGGGCCTGTCGATGCACCAACGTCGGTGTTGATGGATTGCTAAGCTAAGCTGCTAGCCGGCCAACTATTACGGTCGTGTTGCGCCGGCGATTGTGGCCGGCAGGAGTTTGGGCGGAGGACCTCCGGGTCCTCAGGCGGTAGATGTACATGACACTGATTGGGACCTTATTCGAGGGTGGCGACCGTCGGCTGCGTCGCTCGACGCGCCGGTTGCCGGTGTTCTTCGCACTGTTCCTGTTCGTGGGCGCGGCCTCGTTCCCGTCGAGCGCCCAGGACGGCTCGACGTCGACGACGGCATCGTCCTCGACGACCTCGACCACGGCGTCCACGACCAGCACCACCGCCTCGACAACGTCGACCACGGCGTCCACGACCAGCACCACCGCCTCGACGGCCTCGACCACGGCCTCGACCACATCGACCTCGGCCACCACCACACCGAAATCGACGACCACAAGCTCCTCGGTTTCCGACGCCTCGGTACCGAACACGGACGAGTCGGGCGACGACAACCTGGCCGGCACCGTCTCCGAGGATCTCGCCGGCGCCCTGGCCGTCTGGAACCAGCGGGTGCGGGACAAGGAGAAGGAGCTGGAGACGGCGGAGGCCACCCTCGGATCGGCGGAGAACCGTCTCGTGGCCACCACGGCCCAGATCGACGCCATCAGATCCGAGCTGGCCGACCTCGAGGTGAAGGTGGCCGAGCGGGCCATCTCGGCGTTCAAGGATCAGGATCTGTCCGACCTCGATTTCATCAGCTACGGCCAGGTCCAGGAGGCGACGAGGATGAAGACACTCCTGGCGTTGGCCGTCAACCAGAACTTCGATGTGGCCGAGGAGCTGCGTCAGGCCCAGGAGGACCTGGCTATTCAGCAGGCCATCGCCGACGACGCCAAAGAAGAGGCCGATGGCGCGAGGGCCGTGATCGCCGAGGAACTGGTGGAGTTGGAGAAGGCCCGCGATCAGAAGGCCAGCCTGACGGCGAAGGCTGCGGCCAGCCTCGGCGTGGTCACCGAAGACGACATCGTGACCGTTCGTGGCTTCCGAGTCCATCGTGACGTGGCCGACGCCATTGGCGGCATGGTCGATCACGCGGCATCGGAGGGAATCAAGCTCGGCGGCGGTGCCTACCGGTCGTTCGAGTCGCAGATCGAGGTCCGAAAGAACAACTGCGGCACGTCCTACTACGCCATCTGGCAGATGCCTTCGTCGTCATGCCGTCCGCCGACCGCCCGTCCGGGAGCGTCGATGCACGAGCGGGGTATGGCGCTCGACTTCACCTGCGACGGTGGCCTCATCCGGAGCCGGAGCAGCAGGTGCTTCCAGTGGCTTGCCGCCAACGCCGCCAACTACGGGTTCAAGAACCTACCGTCGGAGCCGTGGCACTGGTCGGTCAACGGCCGCTGACCCGACCCCGCTCGAGGTTCTGAGCTAGAACAGAGTGGTGATCGCACCCCACGGCCTGACGGCTCGTGCCGCCCGAGCCGCGGTGGTCGCCGGTGAGGTCTCGGCCGAGGAGTTGGTCGGTTCGTGCCTCGGCCAGGTGGAACGGGTCGACCCGAAGGTCAACGCCATGGTCACGGTCGCCGCTGAGCGTGCCATGACCGAGGCGGCGGAACTCGATCGGGAGCTGCGGCGCCATGGCCCTGGATCGATGCGACGAGCGGCCGCCCTCGACGAACGGCCGCTGCTCGCGCTGCCGGTCGCCGTCAAGGATCTACAGGCGACAGCAGGCATCCGGACCACACTCGGCAGTGCGGAGTTCGCCGATAACGTGCCCGATACCGACTCCGGCATCGTGGCCCGGGTCCGAGCCGCCGGCGGCATAATCATCGGCAAGACCAACATCCCCGAACGCAGCATCGGGGCAAACACCGTCAACCGGCTCTTCGGCGCAACCGGCAACCCGTTCGATCCGACGTTGACCTGCGGTGGTTCGTCGGGCGGCTCGGCGGTGGCGCTGGCCACCGACATGGCCCCGCTGGCCACCGGCTCGGACCACGGGGGTAGCCTTCGGATCCCTGCGTCGTACTGCGGGGTGGTCGGCTTTCGGGCGACGCCCGGTGTGGTGCCGTTCGAGGAGCGGGCCATAAGCCAGACCTTCTACAGCGTGCAGGGCCCCATGGCCCGCACGGTCGACGATCTGGCTCTGCTGCTGTCGGTGATTGCGGCCCGCGACGTTCCCGGTATCCCGTCCGACCCGATGGCCTTTCCGCTCGACGCTGCGGCGCTGGCCGATCTGGACGATGTGGACCTCGGGTCGTTGCGCATCGGTGTGTCGGCTGATCTCGGCGGTGTGCTGGTTTCGAGCTCCGTGCGAGCCGAATTCGATCGTCGGGTCGCCTGGTTGTTCGATCGAGCTGCGGCATGTGTTGAGGTCGATCTCGATCTGCGTGACACGACCGAGGTCGACTGGCGGCTCCGGGCCGACATCTTCGCCACCTATTACCACCGGGAGGCCGAGGGGTGGGACGAGGGCTTCAATCCCAATATCCGAGCGAGCTACGAAACAGCGATGGCCGCCCCTGAGGCCGAGATCGCCGCCGCCCGGGTTCGTCAGATGGAGCTCATCCGGGCCACGGGGTCGGCGATCGCGGCGGCCGACGTCGACGTGATCATCTGCCCCGGCGTGAGCGTCGCACCGTTCCCCTGGCGCCGGCTCTACCCGACCGAGATAGACGGCGCCCCCGTCGACAACTACATGGCCTGGCTGACCCTGACCGCGGCGTGGACGGTGGTCGGTCATCCGGTGGTGGCGTTGCCGGCCGGGTCCGATGCCGCAGGCCTGCCGTTCGGGATCCAGGTCGTCGGTTACCGCTACCGTGATCGACGACTGCTCTCGGTTGCTCGAGCGCTGGAGACGGCGTGGGTCGGGACCGAGTTCGCCCGACCCCGTCCCGACTTGGAGGCGCTGGCCGCCACCGACGTCGATCTCGGACCGGACTCGACCGCCGGCATGTTCTGAGCGATCCTGGTGGAGCCATGAACTCACCGTTCCTCGAACTCCTGGCCCGGTCGCGATCGTCGATCGATCTGGACGACGGGGGCATCACCGGGCCCGAGTTGGTCGACGTCGGGAGTCGGTTGGCCGTCGAG
>JAOUGG010000296.1 GCA_029857855.1 Acidimicrobiia bacterium
CAAGGTCCAGGTCGGGGCGCAGAGGTTTGCGCACCACGGATCGCAGGTTGGACATGGCGTCGAATCCAGCTTGGCCGTGGTAGCGACCCATACCCGCCGGTCCGACGCCGCCGAAGGGGAGGTCGGGCACTGCGACCTGCAGAAGCACATGGTTGATACACGCCGACCCCGAACTGGTGGCGGCCAGCACCCGATCGGCAACGGCCCGCTCGTCGGTGAACACATACAGGGCAAGGGGCTTGGGTCTGGAGCGGATGAAGTCGATGGCGTCGTGAACACCGTCGACGGGAACCACCGGCCGGATCGGCCCGAAAATCTCCTCCTGCATCAGTGGTGACTCCGGATTGGGATCGACGACCACGGTCGGTGCCAGATGGCGATCGTCGGCGTCAGCCTGGCCTCCGACCGCAACCGTGCCGCCGTGATCCTCCAACAGCCCGGTGAGTCGGCTGTGGTGACGACCGTTGACGATGCGGGCCAAGTCACCACTCTGTCGGGGATCAGCGCCGTGGAACGCGGTGACGGCCTCCGCCAGCTCGGCCACGAACCGGTCGACCACGAGACGGTCGACCAGGCAGTAGTCGGGAGCAATGCAGGTCTGCCCGGCGTTCAACAGCATGCCCCACATGATTCGCCGTGCCGCAGTGGGCAGGTCGACTGTCTCGTCAACCACCACCGGACTCTTCCCTCCCAACTCCAGGGTGACCGGCACGAAGTTGTCGGCGGCGGCCCGCATGACAATCCGACCGACCTCGGTCGAACCGGTGAACAGGATGTGATCGAAGGGCAGCGCCAACAGCTCGGTGGTTTCCGGCACCGCCCCCTCCACCACATGAACACCGTCGACATACCGAGGAAGCATCTCCGCCAGCACGGCGGAGGTGGCCGGTGCGAGTTCTGACGGCTTGACCACGGCGGTGTTTCCAGCCGCCAGCACGCCGGCCAACGGGTTGACGACCAGCTGCAGTGGATAGTTCCACGGCGCAATGATGAGAACCGTCGCCAACGGCTCGGGTTGAACCGCCGACCGGGCCGGTTGAACGACGAGTGGCGACGACACCGAACGAGGCTTCATCCACTGCTCGAGGTGATCCTTGGCATGTCGGACCTCGGCCACGCAGGGACCGACATCGGTGAGCCACGCCTCGAACGCCGACTTTCCCAGATCGGCCTCCAACGCTGCCTGGATGGCCTGCTCCTCGTTTGCCAACAGGTCGAGCAGGCCGTCGAGCTGACGCCTGCGCCAATCCGCCGATCGTGTGCGGCCCGACTCGAAATCGGTCCCACCTCGGGGTCCCACGACTGGCGGACCGAGCGATCTCACGGAGGCGGAGCGTTGGCTACGACAGGTCGAAGGCTTGACTCACGTAGTCGGAGATCCGACCGGCAGTGGTGGATCCTTCGAGAAGCTCCCGGTCGCCGAGTGCCGAGGCCAAGTTGACGGTGACCGGTTGCGACGGGTTGCCCTGGCAGGTGAAGGCGTCCCCCGGCGGTGGTGTCGCAGCCATGGTGATCAGTACCGCTTCGTCGGTTTCGACGACGGTCGGCGGTAGTAGCCGATCGCCCATCGGTTGCCCGCTGGCGCATTCCCGCTCGGTGGCCAGCAGGTTGACCGTGGTCGAATCCGAAGTGGGGTCCGGTGACGCAGGGTCCAGTATCCACTCGACCCGGTTCAGGTTTGATGGCAGCACCGACTCCAGCTCGCAGCCCTCGCCCGACACCGAACCGGCCCAGCGCCAGCTGCCCTCGGTCAGCTCGACGTTCTGGGCTGAGAAGAGGATGGAATCGTCGATGCCGTCGCCGAATCCTTGGTCGAACGAGACCTCGAGGTCACGAGCCTCGGCGTCTTCGCGAGCCTGCTCCTCGGTCTGCAGCACGATTACGTAGACCTCAGAGTTGGAGATGGTCACCACCTGCCAACCGTCCTGGGGCCAGAACCCACCCTCACCTGACTGGAGAAACTCGTTGACCGCCTCATCAACCTCGGGCCTCGATTCCAGCGGCTCCAAATCCTGGAGCGCCGACAACGGCAATTCCGTTCCCGCGCAGACCACCAGCTCATCGGAAGGTTCTACCGCGGGCGCGGTCGTCGATGTCGTCGATGCGGTTGTGGTGGTCGATACCAAGGTCGATGTGAAAGATGTCGAGTCCCCGTCCGAAGCGATGTCCGTATCAACCGAGGTCGGGTCGGCACCGCAGCCTGCGATCAGCCATGCGCCACAAGCGATGGCGGCAAGGACCCGGACGCCGAACGCAGTGCTCTGAGTTGAGGGTCGGTCGAGCTTCATACTCGGTTCGACGATCGATCCGTCCCGCTGGTTCCCGCTCGCTTGCCGAATAACGGTCAGAGCAGGTGATGGTTTCGGTCCGGGTAGCGGAGCTCAGGCAACCAGAATGGTCTCACCGGCTCGCAACTTGTCCCCCGTGTCCACAACGAAGTCCTCAGGGTTCAAATCCGGGATGAAGAGATCGACTTGGCTCCCCCATCGAATCATGCCGAGCTTGTCACCGATGGCGACCTCGTCGCCTTCGTCTACGTAGCAGTCGATCCTATTGACCTGCTGATCGGCGATCTGCACGACGAACGCCGTCAGATCCTCGCCGTCGATACGAACGATATTGCGCTCGTTCGCCCAGACGTGGGTGGAGTTGGCGTAGCGGTTTTCGAGCCGGAACAGATTGCGGACGAACATGTCGCCCATCGATTCGTTGTACGGCGCCGGATGGTACGTGATCTCTCGGACCGTTCCAGCAACGGGACAGCGCTGATAGTGAACGTCATAGGGGGACAGGAATATCCCCAACAGAGTCCCCGATAGCGGGCGGCTTTCGCTCTTGACGATCTCGTCCAACGGGATTTCCCGCCGATGCTTGATGGCGATGGGGACCACCCCGTCCTCGACGTGCTCCAGATAGATGACCCGACCATCTGATGGGGCGACGACCCGAGCGTGTCGAGGGATGGACCGGTCCGGGTCCCGGGGGAAGTACCACTTGCGATACGCCTCAAAGGCTGCGTACGAGCATCCGGCAGCGAGCACCCCGCCGGCGATTACTTTCCTACCTCCAATGGAATCTCGCATCGAGCCATTGTGCCGGACGCTCACAGGTCAGCGACGAACCGCGGCGGCAGTGAGCTCAAGCCGGTTCGGTGCGGCCCGGTTGGATCTCCGGTTCGATCGAACGGCTCGACGCCGGCACCGACCCCGCACGGTCGTTGTGGCCTCTGGGACGTCCTTCCCGGATCATCGCCACAGCGCCGCCGAGTTCTATGCCGTGGTGGCAGGGACGGCGGAATGGCGTGTCGATGGTCGCAGTGTCACCCTGGGATCGACGAGCGTGATCGAGGTGCCAAGCGGCGAATGGCACGCTACCAGCTCGTCCCCGATGCTCTGCTGCTACCTGTGGAACGGGACCGTCGACTTCGACGACTACGAGTTCCGCGATACCGGCCCGACTTGTCCGGTGTCCTAGTCGATTGAGTAGACATCCAAATAGTCGACGACGACGGTTTGTGGATTGACCGGTTCGACCATGCCATTTGTTGGGACCCGAATCCGAACTGAATGTTTTGCCGGTACTTGTAAGCGATCGGGCCAGCCAAGGAGGTGGCCCGGGGTGAAGGGCAAGCTGCCCACCACCCCGGCAACCTTTGATGGTGATCCCAGCATGGGTGAAGGCCAGGTCCGGTACGTCTCGTTCTGCATGAACGAGTCGGTGAAGACCACTCGGGTCATGGACTGTGCCTACGACGAGCAGATTCCAACCGACGACAACGGCTACTACACCATCGTGATCAGGCGAACCGAGGATCGACCAAAGAACGCCCGCGAGCAATGCGGTGTGGCCTGGATCGAGTGGGGTCCGGCCGGGGACGGCTTCGAAGATCCCGACATCGAGTACTACGACACGTGGAAGGACTTCAACCGCAAGGGCTGCGGTCGAGCCACCGAGTAGTGAGGTGACCCAAAGGCCTTGACGGGGTAGCCGGATCTCGCCATCCGGCCACCCCCTGGCCGGCCAACCCGTGCGAAAGGCGGCCGATCACCGACACCTGGGCAGGGAGCCGATGGGCCGTTCCCTGCGGCATCGGCTCATAGGGGATCCGCCAGGTCGAATCGAAGCACCGTTTCGTCATCGCCCTGCCTCCCGCGCTCCTGGAAACCCGCGTTCCGGTACAGCGAACCGGCAGCGTTGTTTCCGTCGCGGACGGAGAGCACGACCGCTGTGCAACTGCGGTCGCGGGCCCAGTCGACGGCGGCGGCGAGGAGGCGTCGGCCGATACCACTGCGGCGGTGATCAGGGCTGACCCACATGCCCCACACCACAGCCTCGCCCACCCGTTCGGCCTCACCGACTCCCACCATCCCGGCCGCCTCGTCGTTGGCCATATCGATCAAGACCACGCCGGGTCGACCAGCGAAGCCGGTCAGCCGCGACCGCCAGGTGTCGTCGTCGAACGCCGATTCCCGGGCGTGGCTCGAGCCGAACCCAGCCGGGTCGGATGACAGCGCGCGGAGACGGAGCGACTTGTACAGCGCGACTTCGTTTTCGCCGAGCGACCGGACGGTCATCGTCGAACTCTAGATGTTGGTTGCCGGCGCCGCCGGAGATTTCTCAACGGCGACGTGGGCGGGCCGATGGGGTCGTGTGCCAGGACAACGTGTACATAGAAGTGTTGCTGCGATCGGCCTGGTGGTGGCCAGTCTGTTGGCCTTGTTGCTGCCGGCGGTACCCGCCGCTGCCCAGAGCGGCGACGCGACCGAGTCGGTTGCCGACTTCGCCATGGTGGCCGAACTCGACGAGCTGACAGGCGACCACGCCACCGTCTTCCGGCTCTACTGGGCGTTCTTCCTGCGCGATCCGGACGGGGCCGGTGCCCTTTACTGGATCGAACGGCAGGAACGGTGCGAGTCGCTGGCCTCG
>JAOUGG010000297.1 GCA_029857855.1 Acidimicrobiia bacterium
CGATGTCGGCCGCGGTGCCCAGCCGCCCAAGCGGCACCTTCGATTCGCGGGCCGATCGGGTGGACGGGTCGGCGTAGATCGGTTCCGACATCCCGGCGTCGATCAGGCCCGGGGCGACGGCGTTGACGCGGATCCCGTGGCCACCCCACTCGAGGGCCATCTGGGCGGTGAGCATGGCGATCCCGGCCTTGGATGCCCCGTAGGCTCCGGCGTTGGGCCCGGCGGCCACCCCGTTCATCGAGGTGATGTTGATGATCGAGCCCGGCTGCATTCCGTCGATGAGACGACGGGCCACGGCGGCGGCCACCACGAAGCAGCCGACCAGGTTGACGTCGACAACGGCCCGGAAGTCGTCGACCGACTGGTCGACGAGCGGACCAAAGCGAACGATCCCCGCGTTGTTGACGGTGACGTCGGGGGTTCCGAAGTCGTCGAGCACGTCGGCCACCGCGATCTCGTCGTTTACCGAAGCCCGATAGGCGGTGATGCCGGGGCGGTCGTGGTCGCCCGACGGGAACTCGAGATCGACGGCGGCGACCCGGTAACCCCGTTCGGCCGCATGGGAGGCGATCGACGCCCCGAGGCCGCGGGCGGCGCCGGTCACCAGCATCGAACGTCTGGGAACCGGCCCCGTACCGTAGGGATCAGCCATCGGGAACAAGCGCTGGGTCTGCGGCCATCACTCGACTAGTCTAACACTGGAGGTGCCTAGTCGTGATTGTGCTAACGACGTATGAGGAGGCCCGGGACGGATTCCGTCACCGCGATCTCCGACAGGCGCTCTACGACGAGGGCGTCCACCTCATGGACGGCGTCATCGTCAACCTCCACGGTGACCCCCATGTCGCCCGCCGCCGGCTCGAGAACCGCCTGTTCCGCCGCGACACCTTCGCCTGGTACGAGACCGATCGTATCCCGACCATCATCGACCGGGTGCTCGCCGCGGCCCTTGCCGCCGGGCGAGGTGATCTGCTGCCATTGGCCCGACGGACGATGATGGCGCTCTCCGTGGAGGTGGCCGGGGTGGACATCGTCACGGGTGGGGCCGGAGATGGTGCCGAAGCGGGTGTCGACGAGGGTGGCGGCGACGCCGACGCCGACTTCGAACGGCTCTACGGAATCATGAACCGCCTCGCCCGGGCCTCGACCGTGGCCCACGCCACCGGTGACAAGGAGGCCATCATCGCCGACGGCGACGAGGCCCTCGCCGAGTTCGAGGCCGCGTTCTACCACCACTCGCTGTACCGCCGTCAGCGGCTCGTCCGCGACATGGAGGAAGGGCGGCGGGACCCGGCCGACCTTCCCCGTGACGTGCTCACCACCCTGCTCGTCAACACCGACAAACTCGACCTGCCACCCGACACGATCCTTCGCGAGGTCGCCTACTTCCCGTGGGTGGGCTCGCACTCGACGTCGGCCCAGCTCGTCCACGCCATGCACCACATCTTCACCTGGATCGACGAACACCCGGCCGACCGGGACGTACTCATCGCCGACGGCGCCCGCCGGCAGGCGTTCGTCCACGAATCCATGCGCCTGCACCCGGCCAGCCCGGTGGCCGAGCGGGTCGCCACCGCCGACATCGAGTTGAAGTCGGGTCGCCGCATCCCCGAGGGCACGGCGGTGACCGTCTCGGTCGAGGCCGCCAACCGGGACCCGGAGGCATTCGGGCCCGAGCCCGACCGCTTCGATCCCGACCGCCGCCGTGGAGACGGCGTACCGCCGTGGGGGCTCAGCTTCGGCACGGGCACCCACGCCTGCCTCGGTCAGGAGCTGGCCGGCGGCCTCGAACCGGAGGACGCACTGCACCACCATCTCCTCGGTGCAGTCACACTGATGGCGGGCTCGATCCTGGCGAACGGCGCCCGACCGGATCCCGATGATCCGCCGAGCCTCGACCAGAACACCACCCGGCACATGTGGGGCCGATACCCGGTCCTGTTCGACGTCGAGCCCACGGGATAGCCTTCTCATGGTGACATCCGAGAAAGCACTCGACCTGCTGAAGCAGTCCGGCATGTCGGGCTATGAGGCCAAGGCCTACGTGGCCCTGCTCGGAGCGGGGGAGCCGTTGAACGGCTACGAGGTGGCCAAGCTCTCCGGCGTGCCCCGCAGCACGGTCTACGAAACCCTCGGCAAACTGGTGGGGCGGGGCTTTGCCTTCCAGGTCAACGAGGACGACACGGTCGCGTACGTGCCCCTGCCGGCCGACGCCCTCGTCGGCCGCATCCGGCGCGACACCCTGCAGACGGTCGAGGGGCTGGAAGCCGTGCTGCCTACCATCGGCCGTGCCCCCGACGCCCGCGTCGTCCAGCATCTCCATACCGACGACGACGTCGTCCAGCGCACGATCGACGTCATCGAGTGCGCCCGGCGTAGCGTGTGGCTGTCGATCTGGCCGTCCGAGGTCGCCGCCTACAAGCGGGCGGTGACCGCGGCGGCCGATCGTGGGGTCAACGTCTTCGTCATCTCCTACGGCGACGCCTCGGAGCTCCCTGGCCGGATCCACGAGCACCGGTTCAGCTCGCCGGACGTGGTCAAGGACCGGGTCGGCTGCGAGCTCTCCCTGGTCGTGGCCGACCACAACCAGGTGGTGATCGCCGGGCGGACCCCCGACGTGGTGTGGGGTATCTGGAGCGACGATCCGGTGGTGTCGCTGGTGGCTGCGGAACATGTCCGCCACGACATCGCCCTGCAACTCGTGGCCACCCGGCTGGAGGAGGCCGGGCTCGGCGACTTCTGGCTCGACAACCCCGATCTGGAGGCGCTGCGGGCATCGGCCACCACTATCAACATGCCGTTCCGCAGCGCCGGTTGAGCCCGGCGCCGATCTGACCGATGCCCGACCCGGCGGCCCGCACGATCACCGATCGGCTGCTTGCTGCGCTGGCCTCGCGGGATCTACGCCGGATCGAAGCCACCCTGTCGCCCGACTGTTCCTGGCGGAACGTTCCGCACCCGGCGGTCGACGGGCGCGACGCCGTCATGGCGTTGCTGGCACCGATCGTGACGTGGTCGGATCGGGTGCAGTGGGACGTGCTGTCCGCCGCCTACGACGAATCAACCGCCTGGTTGGAGCGGGCCGACCGCTTCCGCATTGACGGGGCCGAGCACACCGTGCTGTGCAACGGCGTGTTCGAGGTGGACGCCGGGGCCGGCACCGTCCGTTCGGTGCGCGATTATGTCGATCTCGGCGAGTGGCGAGCCCGTGTCGGCCCGACCCTCGAGGCGATGGCCCAGCGTCCGGCCGGCGAGGTGATCAATCGCCATCTTGCCGCGGTGACAGCCCGCGATCCCGTGGCCCTCGCCGCCGATTACGCGCCCGACGCCGTCCTGCGCCGGGGAGCAGATGAGCACCGGGGGTGGCGGGCGATCGCCGACTACTTCGACAGCGTGCCGGCCCGGCTCGGCGGTCTGCACTTCTCGTCTCAACTTTCGTCGCAGGAGCCGACAACAGTCCGCTGGGAGATCACCGACGGCACGAACGCCGTCGTCGCCCGGGGAACCGACCGCTACCGGGTGGCCGGCGGCCGAATCGTCGAGCAGACCGTCGAACTCGACACCCCCGACTTCTAGCACCGAGCCGTAACACCACCCCGACCCATCTCTCTCACCCCAACCCACCCCCACCACCGCACCGGCCCATCCGCACCGGCGCGTTCGCGGGCGAAAACGACCGAGGTTGACCGTTTTCGCCCGTAAACGCGCCCGAGTGGGGGCGTGCGCCGGTGTGGGGCGCGTAGGGCGCGCCCGAGTGGGGGCGTGCGCCGGTGTGGGGCGCGTAAGGCACGCCGGTGGGTGACGGGGTGACGACGGTCAGCCGTTGGCGGCTGCCCACTTCACCGCGTCGACGATCTTCTGGTAGCCCGTGCAGCGGCAGATGTTGCCCTCGAGCCCGTGGCGGATTTCCTCGTCGGACGGGTTTGGGTTCTCGGCCAGCAGGCCGACCGAGGCCATGATCATGCCCGGCGTGCAGTAGCCGCACTGCAGCCCGTGGCACTGGCGGAATCCCTCCTGCACCGGATGGAACGCACCGTCACCGGATGCCGAATCGCTCCCCGCCAGGCCCTCGATGGTGGTCACGTCGTGACCGTCGGCCTGGACCGCCAGCACCGTGCACGATTTGACGGCTCGACCGTCAAGATGGACGGTGCACGCCCCGCAGTTCGAGGTGTCGCAACCGACGTGGGTGCCGGTCAAGCCGCACTGCTCGCGCAGATAGTGGACGAGCAGGGTCCGGGCCTCGACGGTGTGACGCTGCGGCGTTCCGTTGACGGTGACGGCCACGCTGTGCATGTCGGTGTGCAGTTCAGTTCGTGCGTCGGTCATCAGGCCGCACCTCCGTTCATCAGGTTCCAGACTTTCTCGGGCGTAGCCGGCATGTCGATGTGTTTCACGCCGAACCCGCTCAGCGCGTCGACTACCGCGTTGATCACCGCCGGTGGGCTGCCGATGGCGCCCGACTCGCCGATGCCCTTCGCCCCGAGCGTGTTGTGGGGGGTGGGAGTATTGGTGCGGCCGGTGTGCGACAGGTCGGGTATGTCGGCCGCCGAGGGCGCCAGGTAGTCGACGAGGGTGGAGCTCAGCGGTTGCCCGGTGTCGGAGTAGACCATCTCCTCGAGCAGCGCCTGGGCGATCCCCTGGGCCACGCCGCCCTCGACCTGGCCCTCGGCCAAGAGTGGGTTGATCACGGTGCCGCAGTCGTCGACGGTCCAGAAGTTCTCGACCTCGACCGCCCCGGTGTCGCGGTCGATGCCGACCACACACACGTAGGCCCCGTTGGGGAAGGTGAACCCGGTGGCCTCGGCGAACACCACCTCGTCGAGGCAGCCGGCGCTGATGTCGTCGGGCAGCTCGGTCGGTGACAGCGACGCCCAGCCCACCTCGGCCCAGGTCACCGACTTGGCCGGCGTTCCGGTCACCGA
>JAOUGG010000298.1 GCA_029857855.1 Acidimicrobiia bacterium
CTCGACGTCGTCGGCGCTGTCGTCGACCACTGCGATCGGTCGGGTCGCCCCCTGCTCATTCACATGACTCCCCAAGGCTGAAGGCGACGGCGAACGTGCCGGGTTCGGGCTCGATCTCGATTCTGCCACGGTGATGGTCGACCACTCGCTTGCAGATACTCAGACCCAGCCCCGATCCTCCGTTCTCGCCGGCCGAGATGAACGGTTTGAACACCTCGTTGGTCACGGTGGCCGGATCCCCGACCCAGGAGTTCGAGAACACGAACCATCGGACGCCCTCTCGGCACTCCTCGACGAACGAGATCTCGAGCGGTCGCGATCCGTGGCGGAAGGCATTCTGGAACAGGTTCCGCGCCATGATGTCGATCAGACTCGGATAGCACCTGACCGGATCCGACACCTTGACCGTCCAGCTGATGTCGCGTTGCCCATCGTCGGCCGCCTCGTCGGCAAGCTCGTCGATCATCGCCCCGAGATCGATCGGCTCCGCCTTCACCGCCGCGCCTCGGAAGCCGGTCAGGGCCCGAAACCCCGTGATCATCGCCAGCATGGCGTCGCTGTGGGCGCGAATCCGTTCGAGATCTCCTCGCAGCTCGGCCGGGATCTGCGACCCATGGTCTTCGAGTGCGAAGTTGATGAGCATCCGCTGCCGCCGGGCCGGCTCACGTAGATCGTGGGCAGCGATGTGGGCGAACTGTTCGAGATCCTCGTTGGCCCGCTCCAGCAGCTGCTTCGTCTCGATCCGCTTGTTGATGTCCTGGATCGAGCCGACCATGCGGGTGGCCTTGCCGGACTCGTTACGAGCTGCCATTCCGCTGCCGCGAAACCATCGGTATTCCCCCGACTTCATGCGAAGCCGGAACTCGACGTCGAACGGCTCTCCGTGTTCGAAGTGGCGGCCAACGGCGGCGAAGGTCCGCTCCCGGTCGTCGGGATGCAGATGCCGTTCGAATTCCGACAGCGAGGCTTCGATCTCACCGTCCTCGTAGCCGAGCAGCTCGTAGAATCGGCGGCTCCAGTACTCCTCGCCGCTGTTCACATCGATCCAGTCCCAGATTCCGACACTGGCTCCGGCGAGAGCCAGGTTGAAGCGGTCATTGGCGTCGTCGAGACGCTTGACCAATTCGTCGGACTGTTCGAGTTGTATGCGGAGGCGTTCATTGGCCTCCGCGAGGGCCTCCTCGGCGCGCTTCAGTCTGGTGAGATCGGTGTGGGCGCCGAGCATCCGTATCGGCGTGCCGTCGGCGTCGCGAAGGGCCATACCCCGGCAATGGACCCAGACGGTCGATCCGTTTGCGTGCCGGTAGCGAACCACCTGGTCGTAGGAGTGGGTGGGGTCGGCGCAGTGTTGTTCGAAGTTGGCGAGTGCGGTGTCATGATCCTCTGGAAAGATGATGTCCTGCCACTCTCTGGGGTCGTGCCCCTTGGTGGCCGGATCGATGCCGAACAGCTCCCAGAACTCCGGACTCATCCACTCCTCGTCGGGCCGTTCGAGATCCCAGTACCAGAGCCCGTCGTTGGCGCCTCGGGCGAGTAATGCGAACAGACCCGAGTCGCCCCCACAGAGATCCTCGAGTTCGATCTCCAATCGATGTCGTTCGCTGTTCACTGCTGACTCACCTGCTTTGCCTGGATCCCGAGCCATCGACGTCGGTCCGACTTGCCGGCCGGTTGGGCACGGCGAACGCTTCGACGTCGTAGGTTTCCTCATCGACGTGAATCGGCGATGGGCTGAGCAAATTGCTGATCTGATCGCGCCGCGGACCGGGCGGGGAACACGCCGTCAGGATCGGCGTTCGGGATCAGTGTTCGGGATCAGACAGGCGGGATGGCGACACCGACCGATTCGGCGGTCTCCACGATCGATCGCCAGCTGGCGTCAGGGAGTTCGATCCCGTTCTGCTCCCGCTCGGCCCGGCGGCGCCGTTCCGGTTCGCCCGGGAGTAGCACCTCCCCGTCGGCCGATGTCGGCCGGGCATTTACGAACCAGTCGACGTAGGTCATGGCGTCGACCATGGCCCGATCGTCGGGTGCGACCTGCGCGACATCGAGGTAGATCGACAGCATCCCGTTGCCGTGCTCCTTCGGTGGTGGCCCGGCGGTGTCGGAGCCGATGAGCGCGCCGGCGAGCAGCTCACACATCAACGCCAACCCGGAACCCTTGTGGTCACCCATGGCCCGCAGCGCGCCCTCGCCGTTGTGCGGGTTAGGGACCCGGCCGGGCACCGTTGGTCCGTAGAGCACGGCCGGGTCGCCGGTGAGCATGCCCTCGGGTGTGACCAGTGCATCGGCGGGGATCGGCTTGCCACCGTTGAGCGCGACCAGGGCCTTGCCCTCGGCGACGACCGAGGTGGCGAAGTCGAGGATCAACGGCTCCCGGTCGCCCATTGGCATGCCGATGCTCACGGGATTCGTCCCCATGCGTCGCTCGACCGCCCCGAACGGTGCGACCAGTGTGCTCGAGGCCACGTTGACGAAATGCAGCGACACCTGGTTGGCTGCCGCCGCCATCTCGGCGTAGCGGCCGATCCGACCGAGGTGGCCGGACCGCCGCAACCCGACCACCGACACGCCGTGGGTGCTCGCCCGTTCGATGCCGAGGCGGCAGGCGAGCGGACCGATCGTCTGACCGAAGCCGTGGTTGCCGTCGACCACGACGAACGCGCCGCCGTCGACCACCGTCTCGAGTGATCCATCGGCCACCACCGTTCCGGCCCGCAGCGCTTCGACATAACGTTGCGTCCTGACCACGCCATGGCTGTCGTGGCCGACCAGGTTTGCCAGTACCAGATCCAGGGCGATCCGGTTGGCTTCGTCGCCGGAACACCCGGCGGCCCGAAAGATCTCCGCCACCAGCAGCCGGAGCGGCCCGGCGTGAACTCTCATCGACGAGACCTCGACACCGTTGGCTCCTTCCGGTCGCACTCCCACATCGGCTCCATCATGGACCATGGCGTTCGGGTGGGTCGACTACCGTCGCAACAGTGGAACCGATTCCCGAACAGGACTTCGAGGCCATGGTGGCCGACGCCCTCGACGCGCTTCCCGACGAGTTCGCAGCGTTGATGGACAACGTCGTCGTTCTCGTGGAAGACGACCATCCTGATGACCTGCTCGGTCTCTACGAGGGCATTCCGCACACCGATCGCCTGGACTACGGTGACATGGCCCTACCCGATCGGATCATTTTCTATCGGTTGGCGCTCTGTCGATTCGTCGACGACGTCGATCAGCTCGCCGAGGAGATCCATGTGACCCTGGTCCACGAGGTCGCCCACCACTTCGGCATCGAAGACGACCGGCTCCACGAGCTGGGTTGGGACTAGGCGCCGGTTTTCCCCAGGATTCGTAAAGATTTCCGCCAGTTGCGCCATAGCGTGGTACGGGAAGGCTAACATCGTGAAACGTCTTGCGGCCGGTACGGTCGCGGGAGATCAATCGCCGCACAACACACATTTTGCAGGAGCAGGCAAAAGCAATGACGGTCGTCCCCACCACGACAATTGCTGACCACTTCGTGGTTCACGGATGCCCGAACTGGGTCGACCTGCAGACGCCCGATGTTGAGAAGTCGAAGGCGTTCTATTCCGCACTGCTCGGCTGGACGTTCAGCTCCCGCTACAGCCTCGATCCCGACGTCAACGGTGTGGACCCCGACGGCGAGCCGTGGGAGGGCGTTCGCGTCACGGCCATGGCCCGCTGCCACGACCGGCACACCGCCGAACTGGTCGAAACCGAGGAACCGTTCGCCGACATGACGCTGTCGTCGCGCTGGTACACCAACCTCTGCGTCATCGACATTCTCGCCACCCTGCGCAGGGTCGAGGCCGCCGGTGGCACGGTGCTCCGCAGCCCCCGGGCCAGGGGTTCGATGGCGACCGTGGCCACAATCCTCGATCCGAGCGGCGCCCTGGTCTGCCTCTGGCAGCCTCGCGATCAGGCCGGCAACCCGTTTGCCGGGACGTCCGGCTCGCTGGCCTGGATCGAGCTCGAAACCCCCGATCTCGACGCCGCCCAGTCGTTCTACGGCAAGGTCTTCGACTGGGTCCCCGACTCGCTCGACTCCTTCGATGGCGATGAGAGTGACGAGGGTGGCGAGGCCCCCGAAGCCGCCCGTGGCGTCTCGGCCGCCGAGAGTGAGTACCGGGTATTCACCACCTCGGTCGGTCCGGTCGCCGGGGCCATCAAGCCGACGGTCGATGAGATCCCCGCCTCCTGGTGTCCTGTCTTCTCGGTCGACGACGTCGTCGCCGCCACCCGGTCGGCCACCGACCTCGGTGGTGTGGTCATGACCGATCCCTATGACGTTCCCATCGGGCGCCAGAGCGTGATCATCGATCCCGAAGGTGCCGTCTTCGCACTCGTTGGGCCCCGAGCCGAACCCACGCACCCGCATCTCCAGCTCGACTGGTAGATCCCTGTCCGCCGCCGGCGACATCCCTTTCGTCATCTCCAAGCGACGAAGGGATCGCCGGGGACAGCGTCCTGCGCGACGCTCACACGCAGCCGCGATGCGCTGCTTTGCGTGCCCATCGATATCGTGGCAGCCATGGGTGAGTTGACTGATCGTCGCCGACAAGCACGCCGTAAAGGTGATCGGGACGAGTCGCCGTCGGCCGAGCCCGACGAATCAGCCGTCGGCCACCACGGCATCGATATGCACCATCACATGGTGCACAACCACCGCGACGTGCAGGGCGGTGCCGCCCGGGCGGCCGTTTTCGGAGTGTCGGACGGCCTGGTGTCGAACGTCGCTCTGATCCTCGGTGTTGCGGCCGCCGGAACCGGCGCCGGCACGGTGCTCATTGCCGGCGCGTCGGGTCTGTTGGCCGGGGCGGCATCCATGGCGGCGGGCGAGTACGTGTCGATGAAGGCCCAGAACGAACTCGTCGAACGCGAGCTCGAGATCGAGCGTCGTTCCC
>JAOUGG010000299.1 GCA_029857855.1 Acidimicrobiia bacterium
TGTTCAATCGCAATGTCGTGATCTCCGAACGGACGGCGGACACCCTGGCCCGGCTGGCCGAACGGGATGTGCACCTCGTCGTCGCCTCCGGCCGCAGCCACCGGAGCATCGAGGAACGAGTGGGGCACCTCCCGTTCGTGCGGTGGGCCGTCTGCTCGAACGGTGCCATGCTCCACGATCTCTTCGCCCGGCGCCGTGTCCGGGCGGAAACCATGACCGGCGCTCAGGTCGCCGATCTCCGGGACGCCGTCGACGGCGTGCTACCCGGCACGGTGTGGGCCTGGGAGGCCGAACACGGTCACTTCTGGACCGAGTCCTTTCTGGCCGCCGGCCTCCACGATGTCGCCACGAGCAACCGGATCGCCGACGAAACGCCGCCGCCGACCACCTCGGTAAAGATCTACGTCGGCCACCGCGAACACGTGAGCTACGAACTCCTCGACATGGTCGAATCGGTGATACCCCACGGGCTCTGCGTCTCCACATCGGGATCGGCGTTTCTCGAGGTGACCGCCCCCGGTGTTAACAAGGCCAAGGGACTCGGTGACCTCTGCGCCGACCTCGGAGTGGCCCGCGAACACACCATGGCGTTCGGCGACAACGTCAATGACCTGGAGATGATGCAGTGGGTCGGCCGGGCCTACGCCATGGCCAACGCCCACCCTCGCCTGCTCGAGGTCACGACCCTGCGCACCGATCTCGATCATCACGCCGACGGTGTGGCCCACACCCTGGAGCGGTTGTTCGGGCTCTGAGCCCTTGGGTCGTGGCAGAGAGCCCTATCCAACCGAACCTGTCGGACCCGGCCGGCCTTCCGGTCGACGTCACGCCGACCGGAAGGCCGCAGAGGAATCAGTCGTCGAGGCCGCTCAGGCCGCCCCCGGCGCCGAAGTCGAGCGTCTCGACCAGCGCGGGATCCGGCGCCTCGATAACGATGTCAGTATCGAGATCGACGAAGTTGGTGGTGACCGTGAAGTCGGCGGAGGCGTCGATCGTGTCGTCGACCGGCTCGGCCTGCCCCGACACCTCGATCCGCCGCATCAAACCTTCGGCGTCCACATAGAGGTCGACGGTGACGAGGCCCTGGGCGTCGATGTCGACCGGTGTACCTTGCGTGCCCTGCGCCCCCGGCAGCCAGCCCGACTCGGCCAGCGTCTGGTCGGCCAGATCGACCTCGCTTCGGTAGTGGGTCACCGCCAAACCGTCGATCTGCGACGATCCGACGGTCTCCACCTCGACCAGTTCCTCGACCTGGGCCAGGATCGTCCGCAGATCGGTGAGGCGGGCCAGCGTGGACTGCAGAATCTCGGGAGCCTCGATGGCCATCCACCGCTCGCCGTCGGTGGTGGCATACAGCCGACCGTCGACCAGTCGGGTCTCGGCGTTGGCGAGCTCGGCCGCCTCGGTCTCCGACATCACGGTGCTCGACGGATCGAGGTCGAGGGTGACGGCGAAGTCGTCGTCGGCGAAAGCCGCGGTCATCGAGCCGCTCAACGCCTCGTGGTCGGCATCCTCGCGGCCGACGACGTCGAACACCGTGATCACCCGGCCGCTGCGGGCGTCGGCCGTGTCCTGGGCCGCCGATTGGACGACGGCGAGCGCCGGTTGGGTGCCCGCCGGGGCGAACACCGCAATGGCGCCGACGAGCAGGACGGCGACTGCCGCCACCGCCGCCAGAAGGGGCCAGCGACGACCCCGTTCGTCGGTTCGGGTGGACGTGGACGGGTCGATCTCTGCCGACGTCCTCCCGGCCTGGGTCTCGGTGAACGGGGTGAAACCTCCGCTTCGGCTGGTGATCCGGTCGAGCAGTGTCTCGGCCTCGGACCGCCGAAGCGGCGAGTCGTCGACGGAGACCGGATTAGCGGCCTTGAGGCCGGTCAGAAGATCATCGCCGGCGACCGGGCTGGCGTGGGGATCGATGTGGTCGGACTCGGTCATTTCATGCACCTCGGGTGTGCGTCTTGGGTTCGGTTTGTGCGTCGGTCGGCGCGGTGCCGGCCAGATTGTCGATTGCTGTGGCCAGTCGTTGTCTTGCCCGGCGAATTCGTTGGGCGACGGCATCGAGCGAGCAGCCCAGTGTGTCGGCCGCTTCCTGATAGGTCAGTTCCTCCCAGGCGATCAGGCGGAGGACCTCCCGGTCGTCGAACGAGAGTGTGGCCAGGGCGGATCGCACCACAGTGACCGCCGGGTCGGCTTCGGCCGGGGTGCTGTCGACGGGGGTATCGGTCGCGGCTTGACCGGCGACCTTCGACACCAGCCGGAGATGTCGGTTGGCGCTGCGATGTTGGTTGCGGAGTTGGTTGCCGGCCACTGCGTAGAGCCAGGGGAGCGGGTTGTCCATGGTCATCAGTTCCGACCTCCGCCGCCAGGCCACGAGAAAGGTCTCGGCCACGACGTCGTCGGCGACGGTGTTGTCGGCCCGCCGTCGGGCGTAGGCCACGACCTTCGGATGGGTGGCGTGGAATATCGCCCGGAACTCGTCGACCTGGGTGCTCATCGATTGGTTATGTCCGGCCATCCCCCCAGACTGACACATCGCAGCGAAATCCGTGTGAAAGCGGTCGATCCTCTATCGTTCGGTCATGACCGACGAGGCCGCTGCCAACCCAGCAGACCACGACACGGTGCTGGTGACCCGGCACGGATCGGTCGAGGTCATCACCATCAACCGGCCACAGGCCCGCAACGCGGTCGACGGACCGACGGCCGCTGCGCTCTACGAGGCGTTCCTGCGGTTCGACGCCGACGACGGGGCCGCAGTTGCGGTGCTGACGGGGGCCGACAACATGTTCTGTGCCGGCGCGGATCTGAAGGCCATCGCCACCGACCGGGGCAACCGGATCGAGGCGGCGTCTCCCGGCGAGACGGTCGGATCGATGGGGCCCATGGGCCCGACCCGCCTGCTGCTGTCGAAGCCGACGATCGCTGCCGTCGAGGGTTACGCCGTCGCCGGCGGACTCGAACTGGCGGTCTGGTGCGATCTCCGGGTCGCCGCCTCCGACGCAGCGTTCGGGGTCTTCTGCCGTCGATGGGGCGTTCCGTTGGTCGACGGTGGCACGATCCGGCTGCCTCGTCTCATCGGCCAATCGCGGGCGCTCGACCTGATACTGACCGGCCGGGAGGTCTCCGGTCAGGAGGCGCTCGACTTCGGGTTGGTCAACCGTCTCGTCGAACCCGGGGAGTCCCTTACGGCGGCGATCGAACTCGGCCGCCAACTGGCCGACCTGCCGTCTCGCTGTCTTCGCTCCGACCGGCTTTCGGCCCACGACCAGTGGAACCTCGATCTCGGATCGGCGTTGAGCCGGGAGATGGACCTCGGTCTGGCCACGATCCGATCAGGGGAAACGCGGGCCGGGGCCGCCAGGTTCGCCGCCGGCGCGGGTCGTCACGGCCGGCCGGATGACACGGCTGACTGACCCTGAATTGGATCGATTGTCGTCGAAGCGGTCGTCGTCGACGATGTCGTGGTCGAGACCGTCGTGGGCGTGGTGGCCGTTGTCGATGATCTGGTCGATGCCGTCGTCGACGACGAGGTGGACGAGATGCTGGTCGTCGGGGTCGTGACCACCGTCGAAACGGTCGTCGAGGTCGTGGTCGAGATCGTGGTCGAGGTCGTGGTCGAGACGGTCGTGCTCGTGGCCCGGCTCGATTCGGTGGTCGATCTCATGGTTGTGGTCGAGGACTCGACGGTCGAGCTCGTCGACGTACCGGTCGAATCGGCCGTCGCTGTCGTGCCCGCCCCGGTGCCCGATGACGTCGTGGTGACTCCGGAGATCTCCGGAGTCGTCGTGGTCGGACTCGAGTACAGGGAGTCGACCGGAGCGTCCCCGGGGTCCTCCGGCGTGGAACCGTTCTCGCAGGCGACACCGTCCTTGTCCCGATCGAGGCTCAGGCGGTAGCCCGGTTCTCCCAGCCGGATCGGTGCGGCCCCCGCTGCGGCAGCCTCCGCGCAGTCCTCGTAGCGAATCGCAGGTTCCGTCGTCTCGGCCCGTTTCCGGGGGGCGGCACCGGGGTCCAGTGGGTCACTGGAACCGGACCCTGTCGCCGCCCGTCGAGACGTATCACCGGCGTTCCCGCCAGTCAGGCCGTCGTCGGAGTCCGTCGTCGAACTTCTCGACGACTTCTTGCCGTCGGCGACGAACAGCTTGGCCCCGGAGGTCGGCTCGTCGTCCGACCCGTCGGCGAATGCCCGGTCGGAGGCGAAGCTGGCCGTGGACCGGCGCTCGCCGCCGTCGTCCCCGTCCGCCGTCTCGATCCAGGTCACCTGATCGGAACTCAACCTCGGCGCCGCCGGCGTGACGCCCCGCTCCCCGGCGATCTCGGCCGCCATGCCCGACAGCGTGCCCCGTTGCCAACCGTAGGCCCCCAGCGCCAACACGACCACGAACCCGAGGAAGGCGATCAGCCAGGTCCGGCGCAGCGTCGTGAACGCGAAGTCCTCCCACTCCTGTCGAACGGTGGCGACGAGCCCGATTCCCGGTGTCGCCGGTACTGCATGTCGGACGCCGGGGCGACGATCTCGGTGGTCGGCTGGGTAGTGCAACGGCTCCTCGAGGATCGGAGCATGGGGAACCGGCTCGAGGATGACTCGAGGGCTCGACCGGGTCCGTCTGGTCTCCTCGCCATCGAGGATGAACCGGCGGTGGTGAAAGGCGGTGTCGTTCCTAACCCAGTCAGGCGGCGGCGGCTCGGCTGACATTTCTTCCACTCTCGCGCGCCCGAACGGTGGAGGTGGGGACCTCCGTCCAACGCCGCCACCCATCGCGCTGAACCCCTATGGATGGTGTTGAGTGCCCACGGTGGTCCAATCGCAGGTGGCACCGTCGGCTTCGACTCGGCAGGCGAAAGGTCCCGAGACGGACCGGGCCGGTCGACCCATCGACATTCATCGCAGCAGGGAGGTCTGTTCTTTCGTGGACC
>JAOUGG010000300.1 GCA_029857855.1 Acidimicrobiia bacterium
CCCTCCACGGTCGACACCATGCGGGAAAGGGCCGGCTGCGACATCGCCAGTTGAACGGCGGCGTGGGAGATGTTCCCCCACTCGGCGACGGTGACCACCGCCTCCAGTTGGCGATAGCTCAGGTTGGATGTTGTCATGGACGCCCTCCGGCCCGCTGCCCCGGGATCGTAGCTATAACCTCGATGCTATAGGAGCCATTCCAAATATGCAGCTATAGACATAGCGCGGCTCCGCTTGATAGCGTGGCGGGAAACAGCTGGGAGTCGCGGCCGATCGGTCCGAGGGTCTCCCCCCGGAACAAGAGGATCGTGCACGTGTCAGCGTTACCGGACCGGGCCCAAGTGGTGATCGTCGGCGGCGGTATCGTCGGCTGCTCGATCGCGTATCACCTGGCTCGACGGGGGGTCACCGATGTGCTGCTCCTCGAACAGGGCCAGCTCACCGGTGGCACCACCTGGCACGCCGCCGGCCTCGTCAGTCAGCTGAAGTCGAGTCACAGCCTCACCCGCCTCGCCACCTACTCGGCCCGCCTCTTCGAGGACCTCGAGGCCGAAACCGGGCAGGCCACCGGCTACCGCACCCCCGGATCGGTGTCGGTGGCAGCCGACCACGAACGGTGGGAGGAGCTGCTGCGTGGCGTTTCGATGGCGAAGACCGTCGGCGTCGACATCCGCATCATCGGGATCGACGAGGCGCTCGAACTCTGCCCCCTCCTGCGAACCGACGACCTTGTCGGCGCGCTGTACATACCCCACGACGGGGTCACCTCACCGGTCGACACCACGGTCGCGCTGGCCAAGGGGGCCAAGGCCAAGGGGGTGAGGATCGTCGAGGGCGTTTCGGTGACCGAGGTGCTGACCGACGACGCCGCAGGTGGCAATCGGGCCGTCGGGGTCGCCACCGAGCAGGGCAACGTCGAAGCCGAGACCGTGGTGCTGGCCGGCGGTATGTGGACCCGTCAGCTGGCCCGAACCGCCGGTGTCGATGTGCCGCTCCAGGCCTGTGAGCACTTCTACATCGTGACCGAGCCGATCGAGGCTGTCCGGCCCAACATGCCAACGGTCCGCGACCCCGGCAACTACACCTACTTCAAGGAGGAGACCGGCAAGATCATGGCCGGCTTCTTCGAGCCCCGGGGCAAGATCTGGAACCTCGACGGCATTCCCCGTGACTTCGTGTTCGGAACGCTGCCCGAGGACTGGGATCACGTCGGGCCGATCTTCGAGCGGGCCATCCACCGAATGCCGATGCTCGGCGAGGTCGGCCTCCAACTGTTCTTCAACGGCCCGGAGGCCTTCACCCCCGACGGGGTGTACCACCTCGGCGAGTCGCCCGAGGTCGACCGCTGCTTCGTCGCAGCCGGCTTCAACTCCGTCGGTATCCAGTCGGCCGGCGGCGTCGGCTGGGTCCTGGCCGACTGGATCATCGACGGTCACCCGCCCATGGATCTCTCCGCGGTCGACATCCGCCGGACGTTCGCGTTCCAGAGCGATCAGGCGTATCTCAACGAACGGATCTCCGAAAGCCTCGGGCTGCTCTACGCCATGCACTGGCCGTTCCGCCAGTACGAAAGCGCCCGTGGTATCCGGGTCTCCCCGTTGCACGAGCGGTTTGCCGAAGCCGGTGCGGTGTTCGGTGAGACGGCCGGGTGGGAGCGGCCGAACTGGTTCGCCACCGAGGGAGAGGACCCCCGCTACCACTACTCGTGGGGCAAACAGAACTGGTTCGAGGCCAGCGGTCGGGAGTGCGAGGCCGTACGCAACGCGGTCGGGCTGTTCGACCAGACCTCCTTCGCCAACTTCACCGTCTCCGGGCCCGACGCCCTCGCCGTGCTCAATCACATGAGCGGCAACGAGATCGACGTTCCCGTTGGTAAGGCCGTCTACACCCAGTGGCTCAACGACCGGGGCGGGATCGAAGCCGACCTGACCGTGACCCGGCGGGGCGAGCACGACTTCCTCGTCGTGACCGCGGCGGCTGCCGCCACCCGGGACGGGGCCTGGCTGCGGCGAGCGGCCCGGGGCCATGACGTGACGCTGGCCGATGTGACCGAACAGACCGCCATGCTCGGCCTGATGGGCCCGAACAGCCGCGCCGTCCTGTCTCAGCTGACCGACGCGGAGCTCGGCAACGAGGCCTTCGGGTTCAGCTGGTCACAGACCATCGACGTCAAGACCGCGGAGGGCGTGATCGAAGTGCTGGCGCTGCGGATGACCTACGTCGGCGAGCTCGGCTGGGAACTGTACGTCCCCTACGAGCAAGCGGTGGCCCTCCACGACGCCCTCGTCGACGCCGGGCAGGCCCACGGACTGCGCCACGCCGGGTATCACGCCATGAACACCCTCCGGCTCGAATCGGGCTACCGCCACTGGGGTCACGACATCACCGACGAGGACACGCCGCTCGAGGCCGGGCTCGGCTTTGCGGTGGCCTGGGACAAACCCGGTGGATTCCGGGGCCGGGAGGCATTGCTCGCACAGCGCGATCGGCCCCGCACCAAACGGCTGATCCAATTCCGATTGGAGGACCCGGATCGGCTCCTCTACCACGATGAACCGATCCTGCGGAACGGCGAGATCGTCGGCCGAACCTCGAGCGGGATGTGGAGCTACGTCGAAGGGCGGGCCCTGGCCATGGGTTACCTCCAACACGACGAGGGTGTGACCCAGGATTGGCTCGACGGCGGCGAGTTCGCCATCGAGGTGGCCACCGAGATGATTCCGGCCACCCCGTCGATCCGATCGTTCCACGACCCGGCCAACCAACGGGTTCGGCTCTGATGCCGACGAGTCCGCTCAACCGAAACCGAAACATCGATCCGAGAAGAGAACCATGAAGGACGAAGCACAGGTAGTGATCATCGGAGCCGGGGCCATGGGAGCCGGGCTCTTCTACCATCTGGCCCACGAGGGCTGGACCGACACCGTGTTGATCGAGAAGGGCGAGCTCAGTTCCGGCTCGACCTGGCACGCCGCGGGACTGATCCCGCATTTCATCGGCAGCCTCAACATGGCCAAGTGTCACGCCGTGGCCCCCGAGCTCTACAAGCGGATCGAGGAGGAGACGGGGCTGGCCTCGGGCTGGCACGGCACCGGGGCCATTCGCCTGGCCCTCGATCGCCACCACGTCGACTGGTTCCGCTACGTGAGCGGGATGCTCGACCTGATCGGGGTGGAGAACCACCTCATCGAACCGTCCGAGATCCTGAACCACTGGCCGTTCATGGACGTGTCCGACGTGATTCTCGGTTTCTGGACCCCGAACGACGGCTGGACCGATCCCTCCAGCGTGACCGCGGCGATGGTCAAGGGTGCCCGCCAGTTGGGCGGCCGTCTGGAGCGTCACACGCTCGTCACCGAGACCAACCCGCTGCCCGACGGCCGCTGGGAGGTCGTCTACGAACAGAAGGGGGAGCGGGGGCGCATCGTGTGCGAGCATCTCGTCAACGCCGCCGGCTGCTACGCCCCCCAGGTCGGGGCCATGGCCGGGGTCGAGGTGCCGATCGTGTCGGTCATCCACCAGTACCTGATCACCGAGCCGATGGCCGAGATGATCGAGCTCGGCGACTTCGACCCGCCGGTGGTCCGCGATCCCCGGGCCTCGTCGTATTACCGCCGGGAGATCGACAGCCTCCTCGTCGGCCCCTACGAACGGGCCAACGCCCAGACCTACGGGCTCGACGGCATCGACTGGGACCTGCACTTCTACCTGACCCCGCCCGACGTCGACACCCTGATGCCGTGGCTGATCGAGGCCGGGCGCCGCATCCCTGCTTTCGAGTCGGCCGGGATCAAAACCGTGGTCAGCGGGCCGATCACCCACACCCCCGACTCCGGCTACCTGATGGGACCGGCCCCTGGGGTGCGCAACTACTGGCTGTGCGCCGGGGCCTCGATCGGGATCACCCAGGGCCCGGGAGCAGGCAAGTATATGGCCCAGTGGATGGTGCACGGCCAGACCGAGGTCAACGTGGCCGAGATGGACCCCCGCCGGTTCGGCGACCACTGCGGACCGACCGGTCGCTACGCCATCGACAAGGCGATCGACGAGTTCCACGAGATGTACCAGACCCGCCTCCCCGGTGAGCAGCGGTTCGCCGGGCGGCCCCAGAAGACCGATCCGATCTATGAACGGCTCGACGAACGAGACGCCCAATGGCAGGAGGTGTTCGGCTGGGAGCGGCCCCAGTACTTCGGTGAACCGGAGGAGCACACCTTCCGCCGCTCCAACGCCTTCGACATCGTGGGTGCCGAGGTTCGCGGAACGAGGGAGCGGGCGGGCCTGGCCGACCTCACCGCGTTCTCGAAGTTTGAGGTAACCGGATCCGACGCCGAGGCCTTTCTCGAACGGATGGCGGCCAACACGATGCCGACGCGCGACGGCGGAATACGGCTCACCCATTTCCTCACCGAACTGGGCGGCATCGAGGCCGAGATGACGATCACCCGGCTGGCCGCCGACCGCTTCTACCTCAACTCCGGCATCACCGCCCAGTTCCACGACCGCGACTGGCTCGTCCACCACATCGGCACCGACGGCCACGAGAACGAAGACGTGACCGTCACCGACCGCACCGAGGATCTGGCCATCCTGGCCGTGTCGGGGCCCCTGGCCCGCGACATTCTCCAGCCGCTGACCGACGCCGACCTCTCGAACGAGTCCTTCCGCTGGCTGACCGGGCGGGAGATCACCGTCGCCGGGGTGCCATGCATCGCCCTGCGGGTCAGCTACGTCGGCGAACTCGGGTGGGAGCTCCATCACCCGATCGATCGGATGGCCGAGCTGTACGACGCCCTGGTGGCCGCCGGCGAACCGCACGGCATGGTCCATTACGGGTCCTACGCCATGAACGTGATGCGGATCGAGAAGGCCTACAAGGCGATGGGTTCGGAGCTGACCACCGAGATCACACCG
>JAOUGG010000302.1 GCA_029857855.1 Acidimicrobiia bacterium
CCTCGACGATGGCACGGGCAATGGACAGCCCGAGACCGCTCCCGCCGCTGGCTCTGGTGCGGGCCTCGTTGACACGGTAGAAACGGTCGCCCAATCGCCGGAGCTCGGCATCGGTGACGCCAGGACCATGATCGGCGACAACAAGAACGGCTTCACCGTCCCGGAGAGCGAGAGCGATCTCACAGGCCGCGTCTTGAGGGGTATGGGTTCGAACGTTGGCCAGAAGGTTGTCGACCACGTGACGGAGCCGGGCCGGGTCGCCTTCGACCTTGATCACCTCCGGCATCCGGAGACGTATCTCCCGATCGGCCGTCGCGGCCATGAGGGCGGCGACCAGCCGGCCGGTGGTTTCATCGACCTCGTGAAGCTGAATCGAACCGACAACATCGGCAAGGGTTTGATCTGTTGCCACGTATGGCCCGCGACGACCACGAATCCTCTGCTGTTCTCCTTCGTTCCCAACGTCGTCTGGCTCCCAAGAAGCCTCGCCGGCTACTCGGACGCACATCTTGAAGGGCCGCCCCATCTCGCCCACGAGGTGTTGAAGGCAACAGCCATTCGCCGTTACCCGACCGCCTCGCCCGACGTTGGCCGTGCTCGCGCTGGGGAAGCATGGGACTGCGTCCTCGACACACACGCGGATGCGTCATTGCTGAGGTACGTTCCCGTAGCGAGCTAACCAGCCAAGGCGGCGGTCGAAGGCCGGTCCGAGGGTGATGAAACGACCACGAGCCTCCGGATGACCTCGTAGACCCCTATGAGTTGAGCGACGTCGCGAATGGTGGGTAGCCAGCAACGTCCACGACCGAGGGATGTCGCTGATGGCTCAGTTCGTCGGCGTCCCCGGCTCGGCGGTGGACGCCTTATTCAGAGACAGTCCCTCCTCCTGCTCCCGGGCTTTGAGCACAGGCCTGACCGGCCGATCCCGCAACTCCTGCGGATACTTCCTTGGTGCTGGCATAACTCCACCTTTTCGTGAAATCAATGCCTCCGCAGCATCCGGGGCGCTTCACACCCGCCTCGCCCGGGTTTCGTGCGGTGCGGGCCCTTCATCTCGTGGCCAATCTGCCGCGCGTCGGAGCCAGGCAGCGCTGTTGCTCGTTCTGGGCGGGGGCCAGTCTGTCGCCTGCGACGCCTGGGGCTTCCGCTCGACGAGATCGCCAGGTGCTCGACTACCCGACGTGGGATCTTTCGATTGGCGGTCAGGTGCGGGCGAGGACCGCGGCGGCCGTTGCCGAACGGGCGCCGGTCTCGAGCGGGTTGCGGGCCAGGTCGAGGACGGGCACTCCGGGGCCGAAGCTGTGGATCGTGCCCGTCGGCGTGATGCGGACGAAGCATGCCCCGTCCATTTCCATCGCGCCGTGGCCGCTGATCGAGTCGAGACGACCGGCGTCGTGGTGGCGGATCGCCTCGGGGTCGTCCAGCGCAACGAGCTCGGCGACGGCTTGGAAGTGGAGTGTGTACGGCGGGCCGACGGGAAGTCGGCGGTAAGGGACACAGACACCGACGTGGCGGTTGTGGGCGACGTTGCGGCCCTTGCGACTGTTGCGCATGGTGTGGATCCACAGCGCCCCGTCGACGAAGTCGTAGACGACGCCGGCGGCATGGCTACGGCCCTTCGGTGACACTGTTGCGAGCGTGGCGAACGTTTTCTTGCGCAGCGCTTTGGCGATGATGCGAGCCTGCCGATCGACCTCGCCGGCGACGGGCTCGTGGGCGGTGGTGGTTTCGGTAGCGGTTTCAGTGATGTTGGTCATTGATTCAGGATCCCGTGAAGTTGTCGCCCTGTGAATAGGGGATCGTTGCTTATTCATGTGAATTCGTCTCACTAAACTGAGGAGCATGGATGTCGTTGCCTCACTGCTCGAAGGCCCGAGGGCCCGCGACGCGTTCGTCATACGAACGCAGATGGCCGCACCGTGGGCGTTGCGGATCGAAGACGGTGCGGCACTCACGGTCGTCGTCATCCTCGAAGGCCAATGCCGGCTGGAGCACGACTCGCTAAACACACCAATGGCCCTTGATGCTGGCGACCTTGTCGTCATCCGCGGTCCCGACCCGTACGTGATCGGCGACGCCGAGGGTTCACACCCTCGCATCCGCATCCTCCCGGGCAACCGGCCGGTGCTGATGAACGGCGACGAAATCGGGCAGACGATGAACCTCGGCCTGCGGACGTGGGGCGCCCTTTCCGAGGTCGGCGACACGACCAAGCTGCTGACCGGCATCTACGAGGACGTCGGCGAGGCAAGTCGCCGGCTGCTCGACGCGATCGGTGCGGTCGTCGTGCGCACCGGCGCGGCACAGGCGTCGGCGTACGTCGGCCTGCTCGCAGCGGAGTCGCTGAGCGACTCAGCGGGCCAGTCGGCGGTCCTCGACCGACTCCTCGACCTCGTCCTTGTCGACACGGTCCGTGACCACTTCGCCCGGAACCCCCAACGTGCGCCCGGTTGGTATTCGGCGCTCCAAGACGACCTGGTCGGCAGCGCCCTGCGGGCCGTCCACGCCGACCCTGCGGCCCCGTGGTCGGTGACCGGTCTTGCGGCGAATGTGGGCTTGTCGCGTTCGGCGTTCTCGCGCCGCTTCGGCGAGACCGTCGGCGAACCACCCATGGCCTACGTCAAACGTTGGCGCCTTTCTCTCGCCGCCGATCATCTCGCCGATCCCGACCTGACGGTCGGGCGCGTCGCATCACTCGTTGGTTACCAGAGTCCGTTCACATTCAGCGCAGCCTTCAAGGCCCACTTCGGTGTGAGCCCCAGCGACTACCGCGCCGCGCTCGATAGATGACTCCGTTCTCGGCCACCCTCGATTCGTGAATGACCACCGGGACTGTCTGCGCTGTGCTCGGCTCATAGTCCACAAAGCCTGTGGGTGAGGGTACCCCTGCCTGCCGCAGACTTCTCCAGTCAATCACAGGGAGCTTTCGATGATCGAGACCCACCTCAACACTGAGCTGCACCCCATCGTCGACGATGCCTACATAGTCGACTGTCGGGAGCGCCTGGACCGCGATGGCGCGCTCGTCCTCGCTGGGTTCGCCCGTCGCGTCAAATAAAAAGCAGCAAAGGGCTCATTGCCGACGACGAGATCCCTGCCGATTCTCCGTTGCGTGACATCTACGACGACCCCTCGTTCCGATCGTTCCTCTGCGGAGTGCTCGGCGTCGATGAGATCTATCCGTATGCAGACGACTTGTCGTCGGTCAACGTCCATTTCGCAGCCGCGGGCATTGAGCTCGGCTGCAGCGGCTCGACTTCGAACCCGGCGACCTCGTGCTGTATCGCGGCCGGAACGCCATCCACCGGGTCACGCCCACCGAAGGCGACACCACGCGCATTCTCGTGGTGTTCGCATACAACGATCAACCCGACGTGGCGCTGTCCGAGTCGGCGCTCACGACCTTCTACGGTCGTACCGTCTGAATCAGGAGCCATCCAGCTTCTCTGAGCTGGCCCGTTGTCGGCTGTCAGCGACCGTTCGTCGACCAGTGCCAGGGCTCACTTGGAAGGTTCTTGAGCCCGTAGTTTGCCGCATTGGCCTTCAGCCAATTCCATCCCGCTCCGGACCGCGATCGAATGAGGCGGCCGTTGTAGGTGAAGTCGATGGCCTTGCCCTGCTCGTGCATCGACCGCCCTGGCCGGGCCGTTGGTGGGCGACATTGCCGGGCCGGCATCTCGTAGATGGCGTAGTTGCTGGTTCCGCAGTTGTTGCGGCGAGTCCGAATCTGGGCGGCCGGATCGCGGTAGCCGCCTCCGGCAAGGTCCACCCCGGCAGCCTCGGCATCGGCCAGGAGCCGCTGGATGTCGGCGAGGATGGAAACGTCGACCTTGATTCCCTTGCCGGCATCACGAATGTCTAGTGCTCCGGTGGAGGCAGGAACCGGGGTTGGAGTGGCCGGCGGCGGGGGAGCGGGCACAGAAGCCAGTTCCTTGATCAAGGCATCCTCCTCGGTCTTCGATTGACTCTCGAGTTGCACGCCGAGACTGGCCAACGCCGCCCGTTCTGAAAGCAGATGATCGAGCTTTTGGTCTGCCTCGGCCGCCAAGTCGGCCTGGGCCGCTCTGTCCGATTCAAGCTGGTCCAACTCCAGCTCGCCGGCTTGTCGAAGATCTTCAGCGACCGCTGTGGCGTCATCGGCCTGCGCTCTCCGCTGGTCGAGGACTTCCTGGGTATTGACGAGTTCGGTAACGTAGTCGATATTCGATTGCGTAGCGGTGTTCAGCAGCGTGGTTATCCGGAGAGCGCCATTGAGATCATCAGCCAACAGAATTCCGGGCCCGTCAACAACATCTCCCATAAACGATCTGATGGCCTGTTCCCGTCCCTTGTTCTCGAGATCGTCCACTTGTGCCTGCAGATCGGCGACGTCCTCAGTGGCGGCCGCAGCGATCAACTGCGCCCTTTCCACCCGTTGAGAGGCGAGGTCCACAGCGGCCTCCTGCGATTTGATCCTGCTGTTGATGTCGGCCAGAGCATCGGTCACGGCAGAGAGATTCGCATTGGCGACCTCGATCTTCTGATCATTGGCCGCTTCGGCCTCCTCGACCCGGTCCCTCTCGGCCTGCAGCTGATCGTCGGAGAGCTGAGAACTCGTCGATTGACCGGTCGTCGGTTTGAGCGTCGATGAATTGTTGGTCGTGTCGGTCGTTTCCGAGGTTCCGGACCCACCGGATGTTTGAGTGGTCGATGTTTGTGTGGTCGTCGTCGACGCGTTGGTCGGGTCCGCAGTATCTGTCGTGTCAGTGGTATCGGTTGTCGGATCGGTCGCCTGGGCCAGAACGGGACCGGCTCCGGCGAAGACGAGAGCCAGGGCCAGCCATGTGGCGCGAACAGGCGAGAATCGGCGGCCCGATGATCGCCG
>JAOUGG010000301.1 GCA_029857855.1 Acidimicrobiia bacterium
CGGTTGGCCGACATCGTCATCGCCACGCTGCGGGCCCAGGTCGAGGCCGGCGCGGCCGCGGTGCAGCTCTTCGACTCCTGGGCCGGGGTGCTGCATCCCGACCACTACCGCCGCCACGTCGCCCCCCACAGCGCCAAGATCATGGAGGGGGTCGCCGATCTCGGCGTGCCCCGCTTCCACTTCGGCATCAACACCGCCGAGCTGCTCGACCAGATGGCCGACGTCGGCGCCGAGGTCGTCGGTGTCGACTGGCGCACCCCGCTTTCGGTGGCCCGGGAGCGGACCGGGGGCCGAGTCGCCCTGCAGGGCAACCTCGACCCCGCTGTCTGCCTGAGCAACTGGGACGTGGTCGAGCCCGAGGTTCGGCGCATCCTCGACGACAACGACGGTCACGCCGGGCACATCTTCAATCTGGGTCACGGTGTGCTGCCCGAGACCGACCCCGACATCCTGGCCCGCGTGGTCGACCTGGTACATCGCGAGGGTCGTGTGGAGGGCGGAACCTCCGGTGTCTGACCTCGGTCGGCGGGCCGTCGTCATCGGGGGCGGCATCACCGGGCTGAGCGCCGCGTTCGAGTTCCACCGGGCCGGGTGGACCGTCGACGTCTACGAGGCGTCGAACCGGTGGGGCGGCAAAATCCTCACCAGCCCTGTCGGCGATCAGCCGGAAGCACCGGTGGTCGACGCCGGGCCGGACGCCGTGCTCATGCGGGCCGATGCCGGGCGTGAACTCGTCGACCAGCTCGGCCTGACCGACGAGATGACCCACCCGATCGCCCCGAAGCCGGCCTATCTCTTTCTCGACGGCCGGCTGCACGTCCTGCCGAGCGGCACCGTGCTCGGCGTCCCCGTCGATCCCGCGGCGCTCGATCACACGAATCTGATCAGCGACGCCGGCAAGGAACGGGCGGCCGGTGATCTGACGATGCCCCCGACCGACCTCACCGAAGACGTGACCATCGGGACCCTGTGCCGGGAGCGCCTGGGCGACGAGCTGACCGACCGGCTGATCGATCCGCTCGTCGGCGGCATCAACGCCTCCAACATCGACCGCCTCAGCCTGCAGGCCGCCGCCCCGCTCCTGGCCCAGGCGATGACCGAGCACGGGTCCCTGATCCGTGGACTCGGCAAGATGTACCCGCATATCGGGGCCGCCCTCGGCGGCGACAGGGGCGATCGAACCGACAACGCAGGCGACCGCCGGGCCGAACGTCCGCCGGTGTTCTTCAGCCTGGAGCGAGGTGTGGGCCGTCTCATCGAGGCGCTGGTCGACGCTCTCCCGGCCAACGGCCTCCACCTCGGCCACCCAATCGATGCACTGGCCGGGATCCCGGATCCGAGCACGGTCGACGCCATCGTCGTCGCCACGCCGGCCCGGGCCGCGGCGGCCCTGCTCGGCGACGTGCCTGCGGTCGTCGCCCATCTGGTCGACTTCCCCTACGCGACCGTCTCCCAGGCCACCGTCATCATCCCCGGGCAACCTCCGCTCGACGCAGCGGGCATCCTGTTCCCCCGGGTCGGCGGCACGATGCTCACGGCCAGCACCTGGCTCAGCTCGAAGTGGCCCCAGTATCGGTTCGACGACGGGGCGCTGATCCGACTCACCTCGGGCCGCTACGGCGACGAGCACACCGCCAACATGAGCGACGACATCCTCGCGGCCACCCTGCTCGACGAGCTCAACCGGGCAGTACCCCTCGTCGCCGAGCCGAGCGCCGTTCGGATCCAGCGCTGGCCCTCGGCGCTCCCCCACTACGAACCCGGCCACCTCGACCGGATCGCCGAGGTTCGCGAGGGCGTCCTCCGCCGTCATCCGAGGATTCGCCTCGCCGGCGCCGTCTACGACGGCATCGGCATCCCGGCCTGTATCGCCGGTGGCCGACAGGCGGCCCGGGAGCTCCTGACATGAGCCCTTCGCAGGAGCAAACCCCGAAATTGGCAGCCGAAATGCCACTCAGTGTCACCTCAGGTCCGCAGAAGGGCAAAGAGACGGGTGGGCGGGCCCCGACGAGGATGTTGGCGGTGGCGGCCGGGGTATGCATCGCCGCCTCGGTGCCGCCCTGGGGGTGGTGGCCGCTGGCGTTCGTCGGTATCGCCATCGTCGACCATCTGATCGACACGCCGTCGTGGCGGCAACGGTTCGCCCGCATGTGGCTGGTGGCCGCCGCCTGGCTCTATCCCGCCATGTTGTGGATGTGGGACCTGACGGCCCCCGGCTATGTGGCGGCCGGGGCGTTCTACGCCGCCTACTTCGGGGTCGCCGCCGCTCTCACCCCGCCCCGGCTCCGGGCGTGGACGCTGCCGGGCACGTTCGCCCTCGCCGAGTTCGCCCGCTGGAGCTGGCCCTTCGGTGGCGTGCCGCTGGCCAACGTGGCGCTCGGCCAGGTCGATTCGCCCTTCGTCTACCCGGCCCGGCTCGGCGGACCGCTCCTGGTCGTCGTCACCGTGGTCGTGGTCGGCCAGGCGCTGTCCCGGCTGGTCCACCACCTCGCCGCCTCTCGCCGATCGGGCAGTGTCGACTGGGCGACCATGAGCCGCAGTGTCGCCCCCGCCCTGGCGGTGGCCGCGCTGTTCGTGTTCGGTGGACTCCTCCACCCCCGCTCCACCGTGGAACGCACGGCCGAGGTCGCCCTGGTGCAGGGCGGCGGTCCACAGCGAACCCGGGCGTCGTCGGCCCAGGAACCGGTCGTTCTCGGCCGCCACGTCGAGGCCTCCGACGCCATCGTCGGGCCGGTCGACCTGATCGTCTGGCCCGAGAACGTCGTCAACCCGGGACGCTACCTCGACTTCGACGACGCCTACGACGAGGTCGTCGCGGTCGCCCAACGCAACGAGGCGGCTGTTCTCGCAGGCTGGTTCACTCGGGGCGACAACCTGGCCCGCTTCAACTATCAGTCGGTGATCCTGCCCGACGGTTCCGAGACCGACCGGTACGACAAGGTCAAGATCGTGCCGTTCGGGGAGTACGTACCCCTCCGCGGCCTGATCGAGTCGATCGCGCCCTCGGCGCCGCTACCGGGCGGGGACCTGCAGTCGGGCACGGTGCCGCCGGTGCTCGACACCGAGGTGGGGCCGGTCGGCGTGTCGATCTCGTGGGAGGGCTATTTCGAGCAGCGGGCCCGCCATTCGGTTCGGGCCGGGGCGCAGCTGCTGACCAACCCCACCAACGGCTCCTCGTACTGGCTGACGCAGGTGCAGACCCAGCAGGTGGCGTCGAATCAGCTGCGGGCGATCGAGAACGATCGTTGGATGTTGCAGGTGGCCCCGACCGGACTCTCCGCCGTCATCGATCCTCGTGGCACCGTGCTGCAGCGCACGAACGTGAGCGAGCGACGGACCCTGCAGGCCACGGTCGAGATGCGCAGCGGACGAACCCTGGCCAGCATCGTCGGTCCGTGGCCGGTCGTGATCTACGGCCTGCTGGCGGCCGGCGCCGGACTGGCGACCGGGCTCGGCGGGGAGGTGGGAGTGGGTGTTCGCAGCCCGCGCCATCGACCCGCGAACACCCGCTTCAACCATCGTCCAAGCTAGCCCATCGTTGAGCGCTGGCCGCGGATTCCACCGCACACTACCGTTGGGGTATGAACGATGACATCGGACTCCACGACGCCTACTCGCTGAAGTCGGCATCCGACGTCAAGCGTCTGTACAGTCGCTGGGCCGACACGTTCGAGGAAGACTTCATCGTCGAGCACGGCTACGTCTATCACCGCCACGTCGTCGAGGAGTTCACCAGGCGGGCCGACCTCGATCCGACCGAGGCGATTCTCGACGTGGGCTGCGGAACCGGGGTCGGCGGGGTGGAGCTGCGGCGGCGGGGTCCGTGGCCGGTCGACGGGCTCGACCTGTCACCGGAGATGCTGGCCAAAGCGACCGACAAGGTCGACGGGGCCGGCACCCCGATCTACCGGCACCTGTTCGAGGCCAACGTGCTCGAACCGCTCAACATCGGCGACGGTTCCTACGGCGGGGTGATCAGCATCGGGACATTCACCCACGGTCACGTCGGACCGGACGCCATCGATCAGCTGGTGAGCCTCGTGCGGCCGGGCGGTCTGCTCTCGATCGGGATCAACGAGGCCTTCTTCGCCAAGGCCGACTTCGGGACCCACCTCGAGCGCCTGGTGTCGGCCCGCTTCATCACCGAACCGGAACTGGTGCAGGTTCCGATGTACGACCCGGCCGTCGCCGAACACGACCACGTCGACGACACCGGACTCGTCGCCCTGTTCTCGCCACTGGAGTGACAAAGCACTGGCCGACGCCTACCGGATCCGGTATCCTCGCCTCCCATGACTGCGGCAACCGGACGTCTGGCGCTCATCCTCGCCTCGGAGTTCGACGAGGAGTTCAAGTCGTGGTTCTCCGACGGGGCCACCGACACGGTGATCTACGTCGTGCTGGTGCTCGCCGTGATCGGCATCGTTCTCAAGGCCACGTCGTAGCCAGGTCGTAGTACCGGTCGTTAACCCACACACGTCCCGACGGTGGCGTGCGCTACTCGATGCCGTGATCGATGGCGTAGCGGATGAGCTCGTTCTTCCGGTTGAGGCGGAGCTTCTTCAGGATGTTGCGCACGTGGTTCTCGACCGTCTTGGCCGAGATGTGCAGCTCCTCACCGATCTCACCGTAGGTATGACCCCGGGCCACCAGCTGGAGCACCTCCCGCTCACGATCGCTGATGCCCTCGCCGTCCGGTGCCTGCTTGCGGAGGCGGCGGAACTCGGTCAGCACCAGGGCCGCGAGTGACGCCGAGAACACCGGCTCCCCCTGGGCGGCCTTCCAGAGTTGGCGGCGCAGCTCCTCGCCGTCGATCGACTTGAGCAGGTAGCCGACCGCTCCGGCGGCCACCGCCTCGAGCAGA
>JAOUGG010000303.1 GCA_029857855.1 Acidimicrobiia bacterium
GCAGGTTGCGCTGCAATCTGGCCGCCGACTTCGGAGACAACATGGTGCTCATGGCAGACCTCTGTCTCGACGAGTACACGAGCCACGGCCATTGCGGTCTGGTCGACGACCGGGGTCGGGTCGACAACGATCTCACCCTCGACCTCTACGGCAACGTGGCCATCGCCCAGGCCGAGGCCGGGGCCCACGTGGTGGCACCGTCGGGCATGATGGACGGCCAGGTACTCGCCATCCGTGACGCTCTCGACGAGGCGGAGTTCGACGACATTCCCATCCTCGCCTACTCGGCGAAGTACGCGAGCTCGTTCTACGGTCCGTTCCGTGACGCCGTCGACGTGACGATCGAGGGCGGCGGCGACCGCAAAGGTTACCAGCAGGACTGGCGCAATAGCCGGGAGGCGCTCGAGGAGATCCGCCTCGACCTCTCGGAGGGGGCCGACATGGTGATGGTCAAACCGGCCATGGCCTATCTCGACATCATCGCCCGGGCCCGGGCCGAGGTCGATGTGCCCATCGCCGCCTATCACGTCAGCGGCGAGTACGCCATGCTCAAGGCGGCGGCGGCCAACGGCTGGATTGACGGTGAGGCCGCCGCCCTGGAACAGCTCACGGCGATCAAACGTGCCGGCGCTGACTTCGTCCTCACCTATCTGAGCGCCGAAATCGCCCCACTGCTCTGACCCGCGGTCCGCTTTCCCGATTCTGCGCGCGTCAGGCGGTACTGAGTCCCATCCACGCTGCAAATTTCGGGGTTACGGGATTGTGCCGGTGGATTTGATGAACTCGGCGGATTGGCTGAACTCGAGCATCATCTCGCCACGGGAGGTGCCTGCGTCGAGTTGGGCCATCCAGAAGTCGAAGCCGGCCGAGTCTGCCACACGACCGAGTACGGCGAGGTAGACCAGGTTCACGAACTGGGCGTCGCTCAGGCTGCCGTACTTGGTGTCGAACTCGGTCGACGTCGAGAAGAAGTCGGCGATCGAGATCAGTGTCGTCCCGCCGGAGTACTGACCGGTCCAGTAGGCCACGTCCGACGTGGCGCCCTCCCGGCCGAAGAAGGCGAGGTAGAGCCGCCGGATCGGACCCTCGGCCGTCGAGTACGGTGCGTCGGTCCCGGTGATCCGCACGAACTCGGTCGACTCGATGAACCCCTCGGTGACCTCGGCCCGGGACATTCCGCTGTCGAGCATGCCCTTCCAGTGGGCCAGGCCGCCGCTGTCGGGGTTGCGGCCCAGTACGTTGTTGTAGATCAGAGTCACGAACTGGGTGTTGTTCAACGATCCGTAGGTTCGGACGAACTCGGCGCTCGACTGGAACTCGGTGATCATAGCCAGCAGCGACAGGCCCTTCGCCCGCTGGTTCAGCCAGAACGTGAAGCCGGCGGTGTCGGGCCCGCGCCTGAGATGGGCGAGGTAGACCCGTTCGATCTGCCCGTCGAGCGCCCGTGTGGTGACCGTCGGTGGACCGGTGACATTGAGGGCCGCCGGCCAGCCGATCATCCTCAGCAGCCCGAGGGTAGCGCTGTCGACGACACGGGTCGTGGCCCCCGAGTCGAGGCTCGGTTCCATCAGCGATCCGCTGTCGGGCTCAAAATGGGAGAAGCTGGTGCCCTGCTGCCAGGTCGACGGCAGGAAGACATCCCGCCGCTGGGAATTGCCGATCTTGATGCTCACGTCGCCCGACCTCAATGCCGTGGTCACGTTGGCGGCGTTGATGACCAGGCTCCCCTGATAGACGCCCTGGGCGTCGTAGATGAAGGGTGGATCCGAGAAGGCGATCGGACCGCCCTCGTTGCTGGCCGAGCTGACGAAGCCGACACCGTGGCCGACCTCGTGGAGCACCACCGATTGCAGGTCGATCTTACCGCCCGGCGGGCTGCTCGATCCGTAGTGCCAGGCCCCGGAGGCGGCCAGATCCTTGTTGAGGACGATCACGATCTCGGGGTTCGTGCCGTTCTGGTCGGCGCCGGTCAACGTGTTCACCAGCGGGGCCGGATAGTAGTAGTCGGTTGGCAGATCGTTGCGGCTGCGCAACTCGTACGGGCCGCCGGAGCCGAGGATGCGCGAGTTCCCGAACGACTTCCAGACGACCCACACGACGACCGGCGCGCCGTCGGTGTCGAGCGTGTCGTCCCACGTCTGTACCGCGGCCTCGATGGCAGCCTTGGCGGACGAAGGAGTCGGAAACGACGGGTCGTACGCGACAGAGAAGCCGGCCGCCCCGGCTCGACCAGCGATGGCGGCGGTGAACTGGGCCTCCCGAGCCTGCTGGGACGGGACCGACGGTGCGGCCTCCAGCCTGGTCTTGACGTCGGCCAGGATCTCCGCCGCCTGCTCGGCCGCTTCGACTCGGTCGGCTTCCTCGGTTGCCGCGTCGGGCCCGCCGACGGTTGAGTGATCGATGTGGTCACCGTCGGGCCCGTGGTCGTCGACGAGGTCCACCACCATGCTCGGCGTGATGCGGACCGGGGTGGACTCGGCCTCGACGCCGGCGGCCATGGCCGATGTCATCGGGGTGGCCACCACCAACCAGGCCGTGACGATGACGGTAAGACCGGCCCGGAGTCTCATAGGTGATTACTTCGGTCCGGTGATGTTGTCACTGTAGAGATTGGAGGTACCTTCGATGCAGTGAGCCATTTCGACGATCTCAACCGATGGACATTTGGGCGAATGCAGAATCCGGTGCGTGGCTTCCTGCACGGCGGCGCGGCGTTCGCCTCGATCCTGGGGACCTCGGTGTTACTCGTCCGGGCCCACACGGCTGCGGCCAGGATCGCCGTCGCCGTGTTCGGAGTCGGGCTGCTCGGCCTCTACCTCACCAGCTCGCTGTACCACTCGGTGCCGTGGTCGCAACGGTGGAAGGTCCGCATGCAGCGCCTCGACCACTCGATGATCTTCGTGTTGATCGCCGCGTCCTACACTCCGGTCGGCGTGCTGATCCTCGACGGTGCCACCCAGCGGGTGGCCATGGCGGTCGTGTGGTCGATGGCGGCGGTCGGAATCGCCCATCGAGTGCTGTCGTCGATGGAACGGCACGTGTTGTCGTTCTCGATGATGGTGGCGATGGGGTGGATGTCGATACCGATCATGGCTCCCCTGGCCCGAGAGGCCGGACGCGGCGCGGTCGGCCTCATGGCCTTGGGTGGCGTGCTCTACACCGTCGGCATGGTGTTCAAGGTGACCCGCTGGCCGAAACTGTGGCCGCGCGTCTTCTCAGCCCACGAGCTGTTTCACGTGTTGGTGGTGTCGGCCTCAGTGTTCCACTGGCTTGCCACCTACCGGTTCGTTCTGCCGGCCGCGGCCTAGCCTCCGGATTCGGCCTTGGGCCCCGGGCAGGGCTCGGCTTCGGGATCCGGTGACGCCATGGCCCCGGTGGCGTCGGGGCTGACGGCGGGGTCGGCGCATTCCTGAAGGAAGGCGATGTAGTCGTCGTTGACGATCTCCTCGCCACCGCCGGACTCGGCATCGGCCCGCATGTGCTCGATCCACTCCTGGTAGCCGGGCTGGTCCTGATCCTCGCCCGAAAGGGTGGCTCGCTCGTGGTAGATGACGAGTTCGAGCTCGTGCACGGTCAGCGATCCGGCCTGGGCCGGCATCTGGGCGCCGGAAGCACCGGCGACCCGGCGACCGTCGGCCCCGTAGGTCTGGCCGTCGATGGCGGCCGAACCGCGGGCTACGTGCAACATCTGGTCGGCCACGCGGGGGAAGGTGGTGATGACGCTGCCCTCGGAGAGCTGGTAACCGGAGCCGCCGCCGCCGTTGCCGCCGTGGCAGCCGGCGCAACCGGCTTCGGAGTAGATGGCCGCCGATTCGACGAGGACCGGGTCCTCCGTCTCGGGCTGCTGCATGGTGCCGGCGAAGCTCATGGCCCAGATCGGGAGCGCGGCCACCACGGGCAGCGCCCACACCGGAATCCGGCGGCGGGACTTCGCCGCGGTGACGAAGGCCGGCTCAGGCTTGGGCGGTTCGGGTTCGGAATCGAGATTCGGGAACGTGACGACCGGGCCCTGGGGTGCAGCGGCCGCCGGGGCGGATCCGCCTGCGGCAACGGGGGCGGCCGAGCCCTCGGAGGCAGCGGGGGTCGCAGATCCGGAGGACTCGGAGCCGGCGTCGCCACTGGATTGACCCTTGGCCGCCTTGCTCCGCTTCAGTAGATGTTCGGGGATCTCGGTCAACGGTCCTCCGGCACGTGAGTTCAAGAGCGAGCATCCGCTTGGGTGGTGCTACACCCGACGGACGAATCTGGAGCGAGCCCGAGTGTAGGACCCAGGTCGCACGACCAAACAACTTATCAACAAATCCCGACCGAACGGCGAGCCCGAGCGGCAAACGCCCGACACCGCAACACGATCTCAATCCCGCCGAATCGCCACCCTTCATGCCGTGCCGAGGTCGTCCGATGTGTTGCCGCCCGAACCGGGGCGGGTATAGGGTCGACCATGGATGTTCGGTTACGGACGAGCGTATCCAGACCTCAACGACTAGATTTGTGCACAGGTTCACAATGTCGTGAGTGTTCGTCGATCAGGTTCGTCGGAGCGTCCGCCGAGAATGAACGTCGGGAATGATTCTGTAACTGTCACCGTCCAACGGCCCCGGTAGGGTCGTTGATGAAGATCCAACGTAAGGAGCATCAGCAGCGTGGTTGCCCTCGTGACATCGATTGTTGTTTCAGCCCTGATGTCTGTTGGCATCTTCTGGTACGCGAGGCGTCGCCCGGTCGGCACCCCGCTGACCTGGGGTGAGGCCATGGTCGGTGCCGCCTACGTCTTCTTTCTGAGCTTCCTCGCCTACGGCGTCGTCCCCCACCAGTGGCTCACCCTGGCGGAGAACGAATTGTCCTGGCGTGCCG
>JAOUGG010000304.1 GCA_029857855.1 Acidimicrobiia bacterium
CCCGAGGCCACAGTGACCGCCGGCAACGCATCGGGGCAGAACGACGGGGCGGCGGCCTGCATCGTCACCACCCGGGAGAAGGCCGACGAGCTGGGTCTGCGTCCACTCGCCCGCCTCGTTTCCTGGGCCACCGCCGGGGTGCCCCCGGCTACCATGGGCATCGGTCCGGTGCCATCGACCGCCAAGGCGCTTGCCGCGGCCGGGCTGACGATGGCCGACCTCGATCTGATCGAACTCAACGAGGCGTTCGCCGCCCAGGTGCTGGCCTGCACGACGGCGTGGGGGTTCGGCGAAGCCGACTTCGAGCGGGTGAACGTCAACGGCTCCGGCATCTCGCTTGGCCATCCGGTCGGAGCCACCGGTGTCCGGATTCTCGCCACCATGCTTCACGAGATGGATCGCCGCGACGCCCGCTACGGGTTGGAGACGATGTGCATCGGCGGCGGCCAGGGCATCGCCGCGGTCTTCGAACGCGTCTAGACCTCGACCGTTATTCTGGAAGGATGGCCGATCACAACCGGAATCCGGAGGTCGACGCCTGGTTCGCCGAGAAACAACACCCACTCGACGACGCCATGCAACGAGCCCGCGACATCATCCTCGGGACCGACGACCGTATCGCCGAGTCGATCAAATGGAAGACGCCGACGTACGCCTACAAAGGCAACATCATCAGCTTCAATCCGGCCAACAAACACGTAAGTCTCATGTTCCATCGCGGCGCCGAGATACCCGGTGATCATCCGCGCCTGGAGGGCGACGGCAAGCTCGTTCGAACCATGAAGCTGGCCGATGTGGCAGAGGTCGAGGCCGCCAGGGGCGATCTGGAGGCTGCGGTCCGTGCCTGGTGTGAAAGCCGATGACGGTGTGCGAGCTTCACTGGGGCCGACGGTGACATCGACCGCCGGATCGGGGGCGGCCGCTGAAGCTGGCCGGGTCAGGCGGCTCCGGGAGGAGCTGGATGAACTCGATCCCGCCATCCTGGCCGGCCTCGACGACCCAAATGCCCTTTTGGAGGAGCTGGCCTACGCCATCCGCCCTCGCATCCACGAGCGACGGGTGCCGAGCTACGGAGCCATCGTCCGTCCGGCGTTCAAGTCGAAGCGCTGGTCGGAAGGCACCAGGATCAACTTGGCCCACCGTCGCGTCGAGGACCTGGCCGACGCCGCCGTCCGCCGGTTCGCCGACGGCGTCACGAGCTTCGTGGTCCGAGGCTCGGCCGGGGTCAACGACCTCGTCGTGTTCGACCGCAGCGTCGGCTCCGAACGGGATCTCACGATCGTGGCCGAGGCGTCGGGGGCGACGGTGGTGCAGCGCCATCCATCGGGCGTGGTGCGGGCCGCCGGGCCCTTCGGCGTTCTGCGCCTGCTCGGCTTCGACTGGCAACTCGAACCTCCCGTCAGCCGCTGGCTGGACCTCGGAGTCTGTGCCGTCAAGCCGTTGTCGCACGAGGTGCTGAAGCGGATGCTCCGCTTCGCCATCCACGACGTGGCCGCCCGCAACGTCGGAGCCACGTTCGTGGTCACGCCGGGAGGTGAACTCAACGGTGGGGTCGAGCAGCGCTACGGCCGTCCCCCCGACTTCCAGATCGCTCGCCCATCCGACCTGGCTCCGCTCTATCACGTCCTCGGCCAGATCGACGGTGCGGCCGTGTTCGACCACACCGGCATGCTGACCGAACTGGGTGTCCGGCTCATTCCGTCGGTCGCGGCGGAGGCCGAGGTGGAGGCGTTGGGGGGAACACGGCACACCTCGGCCCTGCGCTACAGCTATGACGACCCGCAGGCCACCCTCATCGTGATCTCCGAGGACGGTCCGGTGTCGGTCATGCGGGCCGGCAAGCGGCTCGGACATTCCAGCTGAGCCGCTCACCGGTTCCCATTCGGCCTACGCCTTGCGCCCGACCCGAACCAGGGTGGGATTGGCCAGCATGTCGAACACGGCGCTGCGCTTGCACGAGGCCTGGATGAGGGCCTCGAGCTCCTCGGCGGTGCCGTCACCGTCGATGTCGATTTCGACGTCGATCGACTGGTAGCCGTTGCGGACGTCGCCGTCGATGCCAAGCACACCCCGAACGTCGATGGTGCCCTGTACGACCGTCTCGATCGAGGTCAGTTCGACCCCACGATTGGCGGCTGTGGTTGCGACACCGGCGACGATGCAGGCGGCCAGTGCGTGGAGGACGTACTCCTGTGGGGTCGGCCCGTGGCCGTGGCCGAGCGTCGGGTGATCGGCACCGAAGGCGAACTCCTGGACGTGGAGGTGGTCGCCGCCGACGCCGAACCACTCGTGGATGGTAGAGCGGGTTCCGGTGCCTTCGATCCAGGTGTTGCGGGCGGTGAACCGGAACTCGGCCAGCTCCGGGTTGTCGGTCAGCTTGGCGATGGTACCCCGAAGCTTGGCGACGGGAACGCCGTTGAACTCTTCGATGGCGGGAGTGGTCGTGGTCATGGTCTGAACCTTTCGTCGATGTGGTTGTTGTCTGACTGTTTGTCTGTGCTGCTCATGTTCGACGAAGCCGGCCATCGGAACTTGGAGACGACATGGAGAGATCGTGGAGACGTCTCGTTGCGGTCGCCACGGCAGAGTTCACGGCGAGACCGGGGGTGAACCTAGACTGCGGCCATGCGAATCGGTATCACGCCGCCAGGGCTCGACCGGGCGTCGCTCGATTTCGTGGTGGAGGCAGAACGGCTCGGCGTCGATTCGGTCTGGGTACCCGAGGCCTGGATGTATGACGCGCTGACGCCGCTCGGCTACCTGGCGGCTCGAACCGAGCGACTGCGGCTGGCGAGCGCCGTCGTGCAGCTCGGCGCCCGCTCGCCGGCGATGCTGGCGATGTCGGCGCTGGCCCTTCACACCTTGTCCGGCGGCCGGTTCATCCTCGGCGTCGGCACCAGCGGACCGCAGGTGATGGAGGGCTGGCACGGCGTTCGCTTCGATCGACCGGTCACGCGGACCAGCGAGACGATCGACATCATCCGAACCGTCGTCGCCGGCGATCGGCTCGTCTATGAGGGCGATGTCCACACGTTGCCACTGCCCGGCGGCCAGGGCCGGGCCCTTCGCTCCCCCGTCGGCGGTCCCGACGTCGACATCCCGATCCACATCGCATCGCTCGGTCCCCGCAACCTTCGGCTGACGGGGGCCAAGGCCGACGGCTGGATCGGCACCGCGTTCATGCCGGAGTCGGCCGACGTCTTCCTCGAACCCATCGCCGAGGGCGCCGCCGAAGCCGGCCGAGATCCGGCCGGGATCGAACTGTCGGTCGCCGCCGGGCTCGAGTTCACCGACGATCCGGAGTCGGCCGGCCGCCGCCACGCCTCCGGCTATGCGTTCACGATCGGCGCCATGGGTTCGTCGTCGACCAATTTCTACAACCAGGTGTTCGCCCGCCAGGGATTCGCCGACGCAGTGGCCGAGGTGCGGGCGCTGTGGGAATCGGGCGATCGGGAGCGGGCCGCCGCCGCCGTGCCGATCGAAATCGGTCTGCGGACCAACCTGATCGGCGACGACGAATCGGTGCGGGAGCGTCTCCGCCGGTACCGGAACTGTGGCATCGACACGCTACGGGTCAATGTGGTTGGCGAACCCGGTTCGAACGCCAACGACCATCACCCGCGCCTCGACGCACTCGCTCGTCTGGTGGATCTCGCGACCGCGGTCGAGGCCGAGGCGGAGGCGCCGTAGTTCGTCGCCCGATACCCCGTCGATTATGCTCGGCGGCGGACGTCAACCAGGTCGCCCACGAGACTGGAGAAATCGATGAGCCTCGACGACTTTCGCCGTGAACCCCTGCTGTTCGGCCCTTCGCCGATTCATCCTCTCCCTCGCCTGTCGGAGGCGCTGGGCGGCCGCGTCGAGATCTGGGCCAAGCGGGAGGACTGCAACTCGGGTATCGCCCTCGGCGGCAACAAGGTCCGCAAACTCGAGTATCTGGCCGCCGAGGCCATCGACACCGGCTGCGACACCCTCGTGTCGATCGGCGGCATCCAGTCGAACCACACACGTCAGGTGACGGGCGTAGCCTGCAAACTCGGCCTCAAGGCCGTAACCGTGCAGGAGGGCTGGGTCGACTACAACGACATGTGCTACGACAAGGTCGGCAACATCCAGCTCACCCGCATCATGGGTGGGGACCCCCGCATCGACCCCGCCGGATTCGACATCGGGATTCGCGACTCGTGGCGTCGGGCGCTCGACTCCGTGACCGACGCGGGCGGCAAACCCTATGCCATCCCGGCCGGAGCGTCCGACCATCCCCTCGGTGGGCTCGGGTTCGCCAACTGGGCCCGGGAGGTCGCCGACCAGGAGGCCGAGCTCGACACGTTCTTCGACACGATCATCGTCTGCACCGTGACCGGGTCGACCCATGCCGGAATGATCGCCGGATTCGCCCTCGAGGATCGTGACGACCGGCGGGTCATCGGCATCGACGCGTCTGCCACGCTCGAACAGACCATCGATCAGGTGACCCGGATCGCCACCCGTACCGCGGAGAAGATCGGGGTCGGACGCCCGCTCCGGAACGATGAGATCACCGTCGTGCCCGGCTACGAAGGCCCGGCCTACGGGGTACCCGACTCAGCCACGGTCGAGGCCATCCATCTGGCCGCCCGCACCGAGGGCATGCTCACCGACCCCGTCTACGAGGGCAAGTCGCTGGCCGGTCTCATCGGGATGATCCGCTCGGGCGAGATCGAGCCGGGATCACGGGTGCTCTACGCCCACCTCGGGGGCCAGTCGGCTCTGGCCGCCTACGCCGGATTCCCCGGCCTGGGATCGCCCGAGCGGGAGCTGAGCCACTGACCGCTTGCCTGGTGTCGGTGGGCGGTCAGGC